>NATW01000111.1 GCA_003094555.1 gamma proteobacterium symbiont of Ctena orbiculata | reverse complement strand
CCCCAAGGGCACTTCCTGCGGGGCGCACCCCAAGGGCACTTCCTGCGGGGCGCATTGGATTAGTGTTAACAGGCCCTAGTAAGCGAGCTGTGGCTGGAGCGGTTATGGAATAATGCACAAATGTATCCAACAGGGTAGATACCGGCTATATCCATTGTGAAATTCTAACCGGGATTGTATTCAAAGCCGAGGCCGCTCACATGCAAAGTCTCGATATACAATACACCCTCTTGTGGCACCCGTGCCAGGGTGACATCAAAGTTCACAATCCTGACTTGTTCGAAGGGGAAGATTATTTATTCAGGTAGGGGGTTAGGCTATCCCCCACTATAGGTATGGGGGTGATGAGATGGATACTAGGTTTGTAAGTACTGACTAAACTTTGCAGAGGGTGATTGTCTTAAGCGGAAAATGTGCACGAATCTCGACCCCGATTGTATGTGCGGCACGGATTTCCAATTTGCCCTGTAGCGACGCTGCTCTTTCACGCATACTCAGCAATCCCACTCCAAGTGTCTCATGCATGGAAGCCAGATCGAATCCTATGCCATTGTCGATGACACTCAAATGAATCGAGTCGTTTTGCAAGGAGAGGGTCACTTCGATCCTGTTGGCATGGGAGTATTTCAAGGCATTGTTCAGTGATTCCTGCACAATGCGGTAGATTACGTTTCTGAAATCAGTTGGTATCTGGTCTTCTTCTATCCTGTAATCAGTCACAATGTTCAACGAAGGTGATGCTCGTGAGATCTGTCTGCACTGCCAAGAGATGGCGGCCAGGACTCCCAGGTCATCGAGAATGGCAGGTCGAATGGCGCTGCATATCGATCTGACCTCTCCAATCGCCTCCTTCACCATGCCTGAAATCTGTTGCAACGAGGCCTTATGTTCTTGTGGTGACGGGCATGGCAGAGGGGTGCTGTCACAGTTATCCAGACACTGCTGTACCTGCAATCCTATGGTGGTCAATAACTGACCCAGCCCGTCATGCAGTTCCCTTGAGAGTCTTTTTCTCTCTTCCTCTTCATTGAATGCGGATGAAGAGGCAGGGCTCTTCCGTTGCTGAGAGTTGTTATTAATTACAACTGGTAATTGAGCATGAGAAAAGAGGTCATGTCCTGAATGCTTTTTAGCTACCGGCATACTGATTCCCTTTAAAAATTAACTTGTGCAGGCCTAAGTAAGTTCAATGGTGTATCAAGTTAATCTATCCATTGCCGCTCGAACTGGGCAAAATAGAATAGTTGATTAAAAGAATTCTTGATGTCAGGTCTGTTTTGTTTTTCATTGTTTATTCTTTCAATTGCAGGTGAACCATAGTGTCATAGTTCTTTACCTGGTTTTACCGGGTTGCAAAGATTCAAAGGCACATTTTTATTCGTGATTTGCTTTGCAATTCACTCGAATGTAGCGTTGGCCATCACAATAACTTGAGATTTTTATTAACTTAAATCCTTAATTCAGGGTGTTACATCGATGTTGGCCCGGTACTGTAATTTTAATTCCCTGATCAGAGAACCGCGATGGTAAAAAATCATCTCGTTCTCAATCAGACTGATCTAAATCAACTGAGTTTACATTTGCTATTAAGACTGCCTTGAGCAGCACCTCAACTACCTAAAAATCTATGACTTCGAGTTATCCGTGTTGTCATGATCGTTGGATTCGATGCGGTTGCGTCCCAGTTGCTTGCAGCGGTAGAGTGCTTCATCTGCACGTTTTATCAGATTGTATTGAGAGGGGTAGTCGCGGTAATCTGTGGCCAGTCCGATGCTCAAGGTGATGTGCTCTCCGATAGGAGTATCCGGATGCTCGATTTCCAAGGCTGCGATATTTTTTTGAATGCGCCTGGCAACCTTCTCTCCCCCGGCTGTATCCGTGTTAGGCAGGATGACTATGAACTCTTCCCCCCCGTAACGCGCGCACAGGTCGCCGCCACGTTGTAGCGATGCCTTGACGGTTTTAGCCACTATTACGATGCATTGATCACCTTCGAGATGGCCCAGGGAATCGTTGTATTGCTTGAAATGATCGATATCGGTAATCAGCAGTGTCAATGGGGTTGAGTTACGACTCGCACGGCGATATTCGGTAGCCAGGCGGTCAATAAAGTGACGGCGGTTGGGGATGCCTGTCAGGACATCGATAATCGATTGTTGCCGAACCTTTTCATAACTTTCAGACAGCTTCTGAGCGAGGGTCAGGATTACCAATATCCCGATTATGCCGATGACACAATGGCCGATAATTATTCCCTGGATTGGGGCTGGATGGATGTCCGGGATGGTAACACTGATCCCGCCGCGTAAATCGCCTTCCACATAACCCTGCTTTTCATGACAGCGCAGACAGGCTTGTGTGGTCAACAACGGTGCCATGTAGAAGAAACGATAGCCGTTCTTGTCTGCCAGCAAACGGGAGAACTCCTCGCTGTCTCCGGCTTCAAATTCGAGTAGGGCCACTCGCTCCTGTGTGCTGGGTTTGTTACTTGGACGAATCGGATTGAGACTGGTGATGTGTAATTGGATGCCATTACTCTGTTTGGCAAGCTCGGCAATCTGGCGGGTCATATATGCAGGGTTGATCATGGTTAGAGTCAGCTTATCGTTCACCACGATTTCCCGATTCTCGATTTCGAGATACTGGTTGGGCGGGGAGGACTCAGTGATCGGAACATAGACGCCACCATGATTGGCATTCCACTCCCTGACCAGGGTCACATGGTCAAATATCAAGCGAGCGGTATCTCGTAGGAAATGCAGATGTTCCTGTTGCGTGTGCTTTGTATTCCAACCAAGAGAGGCCAGGACTGTCAGACACCAACCGGCTAGAAGGAGAGAGGC
This sequence comes from gamma proteobacterium symbiont of Ctena orbiculata, assembly GCA_003094555.1. Classification (GTDB taxonomy): domain Bacteria; phylum Pseudomonadota; class Gammaproteobacteria; order Chromatiales; family Chromatiaceae; genus Thiodiazotropha. Next base: position 58,793 of record NATW01000111.1, on the reverse strand, counting down.
GAGTTTTTTATAGTTCAAAAGCCAACGTCTTAAACACTAATTCGAGAATGTCCTGCCATTGAGGATCCTAACAGCAACATTATAGCAGCTTGTAAATCAATAACTTTTCAAATAGAGAATGCAGTTCCTAGCGGTTTCGGCAGTGGTTTCTGGGTTTTACTGACATATCATCTGATACAAGATGGGTTATAATGGCCTGTTTTAAAGCATCTTTCCTGGGGGATAGCAGATGTCAAAAGATGGCATTAAGAAGGTGGTTCTAGCCTACTCGGGTGGTCTCGACACATCGATAATCGTCAAGTGGTTGCAGGATGAGTATCAGTGTGAAGTGGTCACCTTTACCGCGGATATCGGACAGGGTGAGGAGGTCGAACCTGTGCGCGCCAAGGCGGAGGCGGCGGGAATCAAGGAGATCTACATAGAAGACCTGACAGAGGAGTTCGTACTCGATTATGTGTTCCCCATGTTTCGGGCCAACGCCATCTATGAGGGTGAGTATCTGCTGGGGACCTCAATCGCAAGACCCCTTATCGCCAAGCGTCTGATTGAGATCGCCAACGAGACCGGCGCGGACGCCATCTCCCACGGCGCCACCGGCAAGGGTAACGATCAGGTGCGATTCGAGTTGGGCGCCTACGCCCTGCGACCCGATATCAGGATCATCGCCCCCTGGCGGGAGTGGGATCTTAACTCCAGAGAAAAGCTGTTGGCTTACGCGGAGACCCACGGTATTTCAATCGAGATGAAGCGAGAGGGGAAGAAATCCCCCTACTCCATGGATGCAAACCTGCTGCATATCTCCTACGAGGGTTATGATCTTGAGGATCCATGGAATGAGCCTGGTAGCGATATGTGGCGCTGGACTGTCGCACCTGAGGATGCTCCGAACCGGGCAACCTATGTGGAGATCGGATTTGAACATGGCGATCCGGTATCCATCGACGGAGAGAGGCTCTCCGCTGCGGCCCTGTTACTGAAACTCAACCAGTTGGGTGGGGCGAATGGTATCGGGCGGGCCGATATAGTCGAGAACCGCTACGTAGGCATGAAATCCCGTGGCTGTTACGAGACCCCGGGTGGCACCATCATGCTCAAGGCGCATCGGGCCATGGAGTCACTGACCCTGGACCGGGAAGCTGCCCACATGAAGGATGAGCTGATGCCCCGTTATGCCAAGCTGGTCTACAACGGTTACTGGTTCACACCGGAACGGGAGATGTTACAGGCCGCTATCGATCACACCCAGCAGATGGTGAATGGTGTGGTGCGAGTCAAGCTCTACAAGGGTAATGTGGATGTGGTGGGGCGCCGCTCCAATACCAACAGCCTGTTCGACGAGTCGATTGCCACATTCGAGGACGATGCTGGCGCCTATGATCAGAAGGATGCGGAAGGATTCATCAAGCTGAATGCACTGCGCCTGCGGGTGGCGGCAAGCAAGGGCCGTTGAACATATAGTCCGCGAATGAACGCAAATGGCGTTTTGTTAATCGTGCTCGGCACCTCTAACGCGTAGGGTGCGGCTTGCCGCACCGTTAAGCACAAATAGATAAATTGGTGCCATGGTGTTGTTTGTGTATCTGTTAAACAGTTACGGCGGCTGGTGCGCCTCTTTCTCCGCCGCCCCAACAGCACGTCCTTGTGCTGATGGGGCTTTCGCGGCATCCCTGCCGCTGCTGCGAAAGAGGCGCACCAGCCGCCTCCGTTCTGCCAGTTAGAGATCCACCCTACCATTGTTTTGAGTTCATTTGCGGATTCCCACTCTCACGCGGCGCGGCGTGCGTTCTGCGCCAGGTTGAGGGCGGAGATGATCGATTTCAGAGAGGCGCTCAGGCTGTCTTGGTCGAAGGCGGCGCCGGTGACACGCCGACCATCCACTTCGAGCAGTACATAGGCGACAGCCTCCGCGTCGGTACCCTCACCGATGGCGTGTTCGCTATAGTCGATGACTTTTGCACTCATGCCGTAGGCCTGGGTCCAGGCGTCGACAAAGGCGGAGATGGCCCCTTCACCCATGCCGCGGATTGTGATCGGTCGATTGTTGTCGCTAATCTCTGCTTCGATAAGATCAACTCCATGCTGCCGGTCGAGGCGGTAACCGTCGAGTCGAACCGGTGTCGAATCAGCGACAAATTGCTGTCGGAACATGGTATGGATGGTGGCACTTTCGATCTCTCCCGCATGGGTTTCGCTTGCTTGTTGCACCAGTGCAGCGAGTTCCAGTTGAAGCCAGCGTGGCAGTACGAGTCCGTAGTCACGCTCCAGCACATAAGCGACACCTCCCTTCCCGGATTGACTGTTGACCCTGACCACGGCCTGGTAGTCTCGCCCGATATCCCGGGGATCGATGGGCAGATAGGCCACCTGCCAGGGTTCATCCGGCTGTTGCTGATGCAGGCATTTACGAATCGCATCCTGGTGAGAGCCGGAAAAGGCCGTATACACCAGCTCACCCACCCATGGGTGGCGTGGGTGTACCGGGAGGCCTGTGCATTGAGCATAGACCTGAATGATCTCATCGGGTTGTGAGAGATCGATTTCCGGATCAATACCCTGACTGTAGAGATTCATCGCCAGGGTAACCAGGTCCATATTACCGGTACGTTCACCATTCCCCATCAATGTGCCCTCTACCCGATCGGCACCCGCAAGCAGCGCCAGTTCTGCGGCGGCTACCGCACACCCGCGATCATTATGGGTATGCACAGAGATGATCACCGAGTCGCGTTGCTGCAGGTGTTGGCAGAAATACTCTACCTGGTCTGCAAACAGGTTGGGTGTAGTGCTCTCAACCGTTGCTGGCAGATTGATAATGCATCGGTGTTGTGGCGTGGGCTGCCATACGTCGATGACCGCTTCGCAGACCTCCACCGCATAATCCCATTCGGTATTGGAAAAACTCTCCGGTGAGTATTGGAACACCCAGTCAGTATCCGGGTGGTTTGCAGCCTCCTTTTGCAGCATTGCCGCGCCTTGGACAGCGATCTGTTTGATACCTTCACGATCGCTTTTGAACACCCTCTCACGTTGTACCGTGGAGGTGGAGTTGTAGACATGCACAATTGCCCTGGGCACTCCCTTGAGTGCCTCAAAGGTTCTGCGGATCAATCCTTCACGGGCCTGCACCAGAACCTGTATGGTGACGTCCTGGGGTATCCGGTCCTTCTCGATCAACCAGCGAACGAAATCAAAATCCGGCTGGCTGGCGGCAGGGAAACCGATTTCGATCTGCTTTAACCCAAGCTTCACCAGGAGTTCCCACATGCGGCGCTTGTGTGCCACATTCATGGGTTCAAGCAGTGCCTGGTTGCCATCGCGTAGATCGACGCTGGCCCAGATAGGTGCCTTGTCAATCCTGGAGTTGGGCCACTGGCGGTGCTGCATGGGCAGCGTCTGCATAGGGCGGTATTTGCGGTGGTCAAAGCGGTTCACGCTGAATCTCCTGTGCTGGTTTGGTGTTACATCTGCGCCTTACTCGAAGGTTGGAGTCTTCTCACCCGACTTTGCCATGCAGTTGGCCGCCTTCGGCGGTGAGGTCTCCGCTGCGTATACCCTTATGGGGTTGCTGCTCTCCACCCGGGACTTGTGATCCCGGGCCTCACTTGTTCGGCTTGTGGCCGATGGTGAAAGATTAATGCAGAGTGGCCGGCAGGTGATTGCGAATATAATCCATATTCCATATAAAAAAGAAATAAATGCCATAAATAATCAAAAACTTGATATAATATATCAATGATTAAAAAGAGAGGGCAATCAGATGAAACTTGATCGATTCGATCGCCGGATACTTGAAGAGCTGCAACGGGATGGACGCATCAGTAATCAGGATCTGGCTGAACGGATTGGTCTCTCTCCCTCTCCCTGCCTGCGTCGTGTGCGCGCTTTGGAGGAGTTCGGCATTATCACCGGATACAGGGCTCTCCTGGATGCAAACAAACTGGAGCTTGATCTGATGGCGCTGATTCACATCTCCATGGATCGACATACCCCCGAGCGATTTGAAAACTTTGAGCGCAAAATCATGAGCCTGCCGGAGGTCCTGGAGTGCCTGTTGATAACTGGCCAGGATGCGGACTATCAGGTCAAGGTGGTGGTGCGGGATATGGAGGCCTATCAAATCCTGTTATTGAACAAGATCACTCGAATCGAAGGGGTTACAGGGGTCCATTCCAGTTTTGTCATGCGCAAGGTTGTGAACACCACTGCACTGCCTGTATGAAGCTGTAAACCTGATTTGATAAGACTGAAATTGGGATTACAGCCTCGGTTGTCTAAAAGGTGTTGCCGGTCTTTTATGCACTGTTCTGGGCATCAGGCAACAATGGGGTCTGGCAAAAGTGCTGCGACAGCCAGTCGATCGCCTGATCCATGTCAAAGAAAGATTTAACCGCAATATCCTTGAAATAGGTGCTGGCCGCGATGCGCGTCATGATCACGTCCTTATGGTCTCTTTCGATGAACGCAACCGCTTTTAAGCGACTTTTTGTCTGTTGCAGCATGGCAATCTGCACAGGGATCGATATGGAATAACGTCCCTTTCTTTCCATCAGCGCGGGAAGGGGGGTATTGAACCTGTCCAAATAGTCGGTGACGGGTTTGATGTCCTGTTCTTCCAGTTCGCCATTCGTGTAGATGACAACATGCAGGTAACGACCATCCACTATACAAAGCGTGACTTTTCCGGTGTCGAGCATATCCATGACAGTTAATTATAGTCGATCTTAGCTGTATGGATTCTGACGTTCTGAATGGTTTACAGATGGGAATAGGCCAGGTTTCAAGGCGGGCGCCAGACTGGGTTCTGATATGCCTGGTGCAGATGAATTGGATCCGCGAAGTCGTCGAAAGTATATCCCTTGATACTGATATGGTTAAGCCGCTCCTGGGGTGCGTAATCGAGTCCTGGAGGGATTAACGCCTGGGAAATGTGTGCTGCCTCGCATAATTTTCACCCCTGATGTTTGCTCAATCAATCTCCAAACAGGGATGGAATTTAATAAATATTTAATTATTACAATATCTTATGGATAATCCGCCGATTATCGCCTTAAGGGGAAATTAATAAAAATCTACTTGAAGATTTGAAGATTGGTCATATACTTTCGCTATAAATGGGAAATAATTCCCATTTTTAATCTTGTCTCATCGCTATATCCAGTGTTTTAGACAGGCATGCATATAGCGGAGGATGTGAACATGAATCAGTCAAAATCAGGATTATTTATCACTATTTTACTCTTGGTTCTACTTGGTGCCTGCGGTGGTGGTGGCGGTGACAGTGCCAGCAGCAACGGTGACTTTATAACCGTGGGTAGGATAGATGGCTTTGGTAGCGTGTATGTCAACGGGATCAAATTCGATACCTCACATGCCCAATACCAGGTGGATGATGAGCAGAGCTACGATGATTCCTCATTGGCGGTGGGAATGAAGGTTCGTGTGGAAGGCACTGTGAACCAGGATGGCACTACTGGTGTTGCCGATATCATTACATACGACGATGACCTGGAAGGCCCCATCGACAGCGGTTCGCTTGTGAAGAGTGGTGAAACAGCTACTCTGACTGTGTTGAGAATGGCGGTTCTGGTGGATGCCAATAGCACAGTGTTCGATGACGGTGCCTCCTTCGATGGTCTGGCTGAAGGGCAGGAGATCGAGGTTAGCGGGTTTTTTGATGGCACTCAGATTGTGGCATCACGTATCGAGTTACAAACCGACAGTGACAGTGATTACGAGATAAAAGGCACCGTAACCAGCTATGACGGCAGTGAAATATCCCTGGTGTTGCAAAATGGCGTCGTAGCCGGTCCTTTCCCACTCGGTTCCAGTGTCGATCTGGACATACCTGCCGATCCCCTTGGGCTTTTCGTTGAGCTGAAGCTCGATAATAGCGGTGGGTCGCTAGAGGTTGTACGCATCGAGAGTGACGATAGCGATCTGATCGATGACGATGATCAAGAGGTTTCACTGCGTGGCATAGTCGCTAACGACGGCAGTGGCGGCCTATCGGTGAATGGTGTCCTGTTCGAAGTTACCCCGGACACCTATTATGAACCTGAATCACTTGAGGGGAGTATCAGTGCGGGAATGGAGTTGGAAGTGGAAGGCTACATGCAGGGTGATATCTTGATCGCTGAAAAAGTCGAGGCGGAAGATGGCGAGATCGAGATCGAAGCCCGGGTAAGTGGCATTCAAAGTAGCGATGCCAAGAATGGCACGATTACCCTGGATCTGGGGAATAGCCAGAGTTTGGATGTGGTGACAGACAATTCCACCCTGTTCGAGGACAGCTCTGATTTTGACCAAGATGGCGATGGCAGCTTCAACCTGGATGAACTCATGGATGGGGATTATGTCGAGGTTGAACTGAGGCGCATGGGCGATCTTTATGTGGCTGTAAGCGTGGAGCGTGAAGATGAGTCGTCCGCGACCAAAATCGAGGCTCCCATAGAGGCGGTCAGCGACCATGTTTCAGTCACATTGGTGGGTGCTGTCTTTACTGTCTATGAAGCCACTGAGTACGAGCTGGATGATGTTCATACTGACGCTGACACTTTTTTCAATCAGGTAAGTGTTGGTGACAGGGCCGAGATCAAGGACAGTGACTGGGACGCTTCCATCGAAGAGATTGAGTTGGAGCACTCAGGTTCTTAAGCCAGTAATTTGTATAGCTTTTATACTTTAAACTTTTGCCAGAGCTTGGCAGCAGGTACATCGTAAAAGGGTATCTGCTGCCATTTTTTCGTTAGGGCCAGTATATGTCTATGTTGAATCGCACCGGCGGGTTGTGTGCTTCAGCACTAAACCAGATCATGCGCACAGGCTTTGGGATTTGCCTATGGTAATGTGGTTGTTATGCTTTTATGATCAGTGCTTGATGTAATTGCGGGTGTCTCTTGCCCTTGCAGATTAATCAGGAACGGAGTCCCCAACACCCCGTGGATCATTATAATGGCGGTATTTAAATCGTTTATTCACCATCTCGGTGAAAATTCCCATATCTACTCGACACAGGAGTTGGATAATCTCATATCCGCTGATGATCATCCGGGCTACATGCTCAAGCATCGTGCCGAACTGCTGCTTGAGCGCATACGTTTTCTCGCTTCACTGTTTGCGATATTGGTCCCCCTCTGGCTGGTCGTTGACTTTTTTCTGTTGCCTTTAAACCTGTTCTGGCCAATCGTTCTGATCAGGTTGTTATCGACCCTGCACTTCGTCTATCTGGCGCGCTATCGTACCGAGCAGATATCACTTAAATCGAGTCTGATTCTTTTGACGGGGATGTTGATCAACCTGCCTTTGACCTTCTTTGCCTCGGCACACTATCTGGCATTGGTGCCACCCGAGACTATTTATCATCTGCCCGTACAGTTATATACGCTGTTGCCCTATATCGCGGTCGCCATTTTGGGTCTGTTTCCGCTGACACTGCTGGAGTGTTCGGTTTTGGCCCTGTTGGTGGCCGTGTTGACTATGACAGGTTGGGGGTACTACTCGGCGCTACCCGGCCTGGACTTGCTCCCGACCCTGTGGCTGTTGATCATAATCCTCGGGATCGTGTTATTCACATCCACGATACAGTTGCAATACATGATCACCATGATTACCCGTGCCGATCATGATCCCGTGACTGGGGCACAGACCCGCAAGTCAGGAGTGCAGAGTCTGGCGAAGGCGTTTCAGCAGGCAAAACTGCATAATGAGTTTCTGAGTATTGCCCTTGTGGATATCGATAATGTACAGAATATCATTGCAGAGTATGACTATGCGACTTATGACCATGTTGTTTTGGAGGCGGCGGAAATATTGTCTGAGGATCTGCGCAACAACGATATGCTGGTGCATTGGGGGGAAAAGGTTTTCATGTTGATACTGCCGGGTACGGACTGCAAGGGTGCAAAGATCATTGCGCAAAGAATCCTCAATCAGAGTCTCGGCACGCTACCGGACGGACGTCCGGTAACGGCAAGTATCGGTGTCAGCGAAAGATCAATGGATGATGTGGCGGAGTGGTCCGGCATGCTGGAACTGGTCGATACGCGTAGGGATGATGCGAAGCGGCAGGGCAAGGACCGGTATGTACTTTGCGGCGAAGAGAGTGGCGCGGCTACGTATTAAATCCTTAAGCGTCCACATCTTCTACCCATTGGCTATTGCAGTCTCAGGAACTCCGGTATCAGCCATGGATCGCCTACTACCACACTCACGTGGTTGACGAACAACAACACAAAGCCCATTAACAGCAGGACATAACCGGATAGTCGCTGAAGGTCCACCGCTGCCTCTGTCATGGTCGTCTCCTTGTCTATTTTCAGGCCACGAGGCTATTAATAGCAGTAGATCCGCCAATATAACAGAGTATTTTAGTAGGGAAATAGGGGGCGTTCCGGCCCGGTCTCCCCATGTCCGGCTGTTTCAGATCTTTTTGATAAAGACCTTGGAATTGCGGCGGTAGTTGTAGAGCGCCAGTTTGCGCATTGGCAGACCCTTCAGGTCGGCCTGTACAAACCCCCGCTCCCTGAACCAGTGTGCCGTCTGGGTGGTCAATATGAACAGCTGCTCGATTCCCAGCCGTTGTGCTTTATTCTCCATATGCGTCAATAGCCTGTCGCCCCGGTCACTGCCCCTGTAGTCGGGGTGAACCACCACACAGGCCAGTTCCGCCATCGACTCCTTCGGGTAGGGAAAGAGCGCGGCGCAGGCGATTGCCATGCCATCCCGCTCCATCAGGGTGAAACCCTCGATCTCTGTCTCCAACAGTTCCCGGGAACGACGCACCAATACACCCGATTTCTCAAGTGGTGTTAGCAGTTCGAGCAGACCGCCCACATCATCGATACGCGCGGTACGGGTCTCTTCATAGGGCTCTGCAGTGATAAGTGTGCCGATGCCATCCCGGGTGAAGAGCTCTCTCAGCAACGCACCGTCCTGCTTACGGTCGATGATGTGTATGCGTTTGACCCCGCTGCGACAGGCGCTGACTGCAGCCTTGAGGTGTTGCTGCAGATCCTGTGGCATTTTTTTACGCCGTTGCAACAGAGCATCAACCTGCTTCGGAACAATGTTCGTGATCAGTCTGTTACGAGAGTCAGTCAATCCTTTTGCTTCCACAAGAGAGATCAGCTTTTCAGCGCCCAATGCAACCGCGACCGAGGCGGCCACATCAGCGGCACTGAGATTGAATACCTCGCCTGTAGGTGAATAGCCCAGTGGCGGCACTATGGCGATAGCGCCTGCCTGCAAACGTTGTTCCAGCCCGTCCGAATCCACACGCCGAACCTTACCGGTGTGACAGAAGTCGATACCGTTTCTGACCCCGATTGGCTTTGCGGTGACAAAGTTACCCGACGCCGCCCGGATGCGGACGCCTGCCATGGGTGAGTTTGCCAATCCCATGGAGAGCAGGGCCTCGATCTCGACCCGTACCGAACCGGCGGCCTCCTTTACACAGGTCAATGCTGCATCGTCGGTGATCCGCAGGCCATCGACGTACTCTGTTTTCACACCCCGGGTCTTGAGGCGTTCCTCGATTTGCGGACGGGCGCCGTGAACCAGCACCAGACGTATGCCCAAACCGTGTAATAGGGCGATGTCATGTACCAGATTGGCAAAACCGGCATCCACTACCGCTTCTCCCCCAAAGGAGATGACGAAGGTACGGCCTCGGTGGGCATGGATATAGGGGGATGAGCCCCGAAACCACTCGACGAAGCTGTTCGATGATTCGTTCGTGGGTTGTGTCATACGGTTTAACCCATTGTCTATAAACAGAATTGCCTGATCAGAGACTGTATCAGGTTGATCGCGGGTTGAATATGCTTTAGTGGCAGATATTCGTCCGGCTGATGGGCCTGATCGATACTGCCTGGGCCACAGATGACAGTCTGCATGCCCATACTGTTGAGATAGGGACCTTCGGTACCGAAGGCGACCGCGCCAGCCGGCGAGCCGGTAAGTTTCTCCACGGCTTGTACTATCGCTGCCTCCCGGGGTGTCTCCATGGCCGGGATACCCTCGAAGACCGGGATCAGCTCCCAACTCAGACCGGTGTCGTGCAGACGCTTACCGAGCCTTTCTTTCAGCTCGCTGCGCAGATGCTCCACTGACATCCCCGGCAGCGGCCGCAGGTCGAACTGCAATTCACACTCGCCACATATCCGATTAGGATTGTCGCCCCCGTGGATATGGCCAAGATTGAGGGTGGGGAAAGCGACCTTGAAGGCCTGGTTTTGATAACGTTGTTGCAGCTCGCCACGCCATTGGATGACTTCACCCAGAACCTGATGCATTCCGTCAAGGGCATTGACTCCCAGGCTGGGATCGCTTGAGTGTCCCGCGTGGCCGTGCAGACGAATCGACTCCATTGAGATGCCTTTGTGCATACGCACAGGCTGCATGTTGGTAGGCTCGCCTATCATCGCATGCCGCCCCAGCCGGCGCTGCAGGTCGGTGAGGGACTTTGCTCCACACATGGTACTCTCTTCATCCGCGGTGGCGATGATCACCAATGGCTGCTTCAGTTGCTGTAGTGGCAGCTCCCGGATCGCTTCGAGGATTACGGCGAAGAACCCCTTCATGTCAGCGCTGCCCATGCCGTAGAAACGATCATCCCGCTGTTGCAGGATCAACGGATCGCTGTGCCACTTCTGTTCATCAAAGGGAACGGTATCGGTATGTCCCGAGAGCACCAGACCCTCATCACCCTCACCGGCACTGGCGATGAGATTGAATTTGTCGGAATGACCGGGTATGGCTAGCACCTCGGTTGTGAATCCCAATTCGTTAAACCAGGCATGCAGATGTTGGATGACCTCCCGATTGCTCATATCCCAGGCAGGATTGACGCTGCTTACTGAAGCGGCATTGATCAATCGGCTCAGCATCTCTTGTAGAGTCAGTCTTTTCATGGCTCAGATTCTGTAGCCCTGGGTGGTATCTTGCAACCGGTATGTGGCATCTCATCGTAACTTGAAAAAATCCGCTTCCTTTGCTTTTGTTATAAACAAGGTCATTATTACAGGAGTTACACTGCCGATAGAGTTGCCAGGAGTGACCGCCAGCGAAAATTGTGGTGAGAAAAATAGCAATGCGCCTGTATATCAGACACCCGACAGATGTTCCGATAGATTTTCAGATTGGTGGTCAGGCCTCCACCAGTCGCGAGCTGCTGACCAACTATAGCGAAGGCGGGCTCTGTTTTACATCCGATACAAAGGTGGAAGCTGGAACCGAGATCCATATCGCAATCCCCATTACACCACCCCAATTTCACGCCACGGGCATCGTGGTATGGTGCCGCGAGGAGCGGGGTAATTACCTGATTGGGCTTAAGTTCTCAGAGGAAGAGACAGCGTATGCGGTACGTATGGTGGAGCAACTCTGTTATATAGAGCACTACAAGCAAAATATTAAGCAGTCCCAGGGACGGGAGTTGACAGGAGAAGAGGCAGCCTTGGAATGGATAGACAGGTATGCCGATGAATTTCCCTCATGAAGAGTTCGGGATAACCCATGCATGATAGTGTCGTGAAGATATTAAGTGTATTCCTCAGTGTGGTGTTTCTACCACTGCATGCCGGGGATATTGTTACCCAAAAGCGTATCAGTCCCGACCTTGCCCTTGAAATGGTCAAGCATGCAGTGGAGGCATGCAGGCAGGATGGATATCAGGTAACAGCGCTGGTGGTGGCCAGTGATGGGGCTGAAGTTGCACTGATGCGCGATGCCCACGCGAGTAGATTCACCATTCAAATTGCCCGTGAAAAGGCAAATGCCGTGATCCTGTCTGGCGTTCCGTCAGGAGCGTTTCGTGACAACCGGCGTGATATCCAGCAAGAGATGAACCATGTGAAGGGCGTATTGGTTTTGCAGGGCGGTCTGCCCATCGCTGCCGGTGGTTACCAGCTGGGAGCGATTGGAGTGAGCGGTGCGCCGGGTGGCGACAAGGATGAAAAATGCGCAACAAAAGCGATCGACAAGGTTCAGGATCGTCTCGAATTCGCCGACTAGGCCGCTACTTCATAAACACAGCGGCCGCGATTGCAGCGATACCCAGCAGAAAGAATATCGTGGCTGAGGGTTTCCACATCGTATAGTTCAATGTCTGCGCATTTCTATCATGCAGCACAATCGCGAGGATGCCGGCGATGATAAAAATACCGCCCGCAACATAGGCGATGATCTGCAGGTATTCCACCTTGACCCGGGTCGAGCCTGCAACCCCGCCGCCGATGGTTTCAAATTTATTCGCCAGCAGTGGTTCGGTGAGCAGCAGCAGGACAAACAGGCTGCGTGCCTGGTTTTTGATATAGCGAAGGGGTCCGAGATTCACTGGCATAGTCCTCATGTTGACTTAATCAATAGTAGTCAATCACTATTGTCGGCACTAGGTTCCAATTCTTCAATCACTTCTATTGCGAATGACAACACATACTACTCATAGGGCATCTTCAGCGCTTGGCGATGTTATCCTTGAAAATCCATGCTATCCAGGCAAATAACAAAGAGGTGTCTGTAATGTACAGTTTCAATACTACTGTTGAAGGCGATATGGAGGGTGCGGAAGCGCGGGTTGTGGCGGCACTGAAGGAAGAGGGGTTCGGGGTTCTGACGGAGATCGACGTCCAGGCCACCATGAAGGCGAAACTGGATTTGGATAAACGCCCCTATAAGATACTCGGCGCCTGTAATCCATCACTGGCGAATCAGGCCATCGACGCCGAGCCGAATATCGGTCTGCTCTTGCCTTGTAATGTGGTTATTCGTCAGGAGGAGGATGGCACTGTTACCGTTGCCTTCATGGATCCGGTCGCTGTTTTGCAACTCGTGGAAGGTGAGAAGATCGCAGCCATGGCGAGGGAAGTGAAAGGTCGCTTGGAACGGGTGCGTGACGCATTATGAACCAGCCTTGAGCGGTGTATGCCGGGCCGCTTTTCTTGCTGCACCCGGGCCGTAGCCAAACTGCTTTTTGAATGCCTTTGCAAATGCGGCTTCCGATGGGTAGCCGGAGAGTTCCGCTACTTGAGCCACAGACTGATCTCCGCGCTGGAATAGATTGTGTGCCCTTACCGGGGGAATATAGAACGGATGGATGGCGGTAAATGGCATGGCCGGGTAATCCGGCCATGGGGTTTTTGATCACTCGGTGATCTCTACGCCACGCCAGAATGCAACATAGTCCTTTATCTGTGCCGCGGCGGCTAAAGGAGAAGGGTAGTACCATGCGGCATCCGGGTTGGTCTTGCCGTCGACACAGATTGTGTAGTAGCTGGCCATACCTTTCCAGGCGCAAAGTGATGTGGTGTCGCTGTTTTGGAAATAGTCGCGGTTTAAAGATGTAGGGGGAAAGTAGTGGTTGCCTTCAACAACCAGGGTCTCTTCGCTCTCAGCCACTATCCTGTCGTTCCAGATCGCTTTCATGGTTTCAGGTCAGTCCCATTATTTCTATCAGCTCACTGCTGGATACCACATGGCAGTAGATCATATTGATGATTTCCAGTTCCCGATAGTGCAGTTCATCAGTACCCGCGGCACAGCAATCTTCCACCACGATTACATTGAAACTCTCGTCGGCCAGGCTCCTCACTGTGGAAGAGACGCATTGGTCGGTAAATATACCGCACAGAATGATATTTTCGATCCCCATGTTGTGTAGTACCAATCTCAGATTGGTACCTGTAAGCGCGCTATCGGTAGTCTTGGTAATGACGATCTCGCCCGCTGCGGGAGTCAAATCTGGAACTATCTGTGATTCATCACTATTCTTTGGTAGCAGCAGATAGTTCCAGCCCGGCTTCTTCTGGCTGAGTGACCGATCCCGTCCATCTTCGAGCAGGCACGCAATACGGGCATGCAGGACGTCCATGCCTCTCTGGCGAAAACGGTTTTGCAGATCACGGGTAGTGGGAATGACGATATCATGCATGCGCTTTCTGAATGGAGCCCAGCGATCCCGTTCATGTGGATCATCCGCAGGTTGCAGGTAGATGTTCTGTATATCTATGGTCAATAATGCGGTGGATTGATAGGCAAGCGCCAGGTCCTGAGGTTCGGGTGCACCATCATAGTAGAAAGAACGATATGTCTGTTTCCAGTTCATCTCTCCTCCAATAAGCTATGCATGACAGCCTGTTCATGGTAATTGGAATAGTGGTTCTGTTTTTCGATTGTAACGGAATAGCGTATGCTTTGCCGGTAAAGTGAATAGGTTTTAAACGAAGGCTTGATCGATAGTTTATTATTTGGGTGTAGGGTTACAAATTCATGGATGTCTTCATCAAGCATAAAACACATAGCTGGTGCAAGCTGACGCAGCTATATGAAAATATCATCCAGGTATCCGCCTCGCTGCTGATTATCGTTGCTTTCTTGTCTGGTTGTAACAGTGATGGGGGTGATTCGGATGTTGTGATTCTTCCCGATGCGTCAACTGACTGGAACCGGGATATCCTGCTAACCAGCCTGCATATCGATCTTGCAACAATGACCGGTAGTGCCGATGTTGTCATGTCGGGTTCACTCTCATCGACTGGTGCCTCCTTCGAAGTTGGCGATTTGCTGATAACGAATGTAACATCAAATGCAATTCAACTTGATTTCATGTCAGAACTCGGTCGTCTCGATGTAGGTGTTCCCGCATCTGCTGACGCACAGACACTGACGATTGAATATAACTTTAGCTTGCACGACGACCTTAATGGCATCCTTGCCAGTGGTGTAACCTTTTCCTGGCCATATTACTGCGGCAATATTTTTCCATGTAAATCAATACCTGCTGAGGGTAGCAGTTATGAACTTATGCTTAGCGGGGTTCCTGATGACATGCTCAGCATATACCCTGAATCCATTCCAACTGATGCACCTGCATATATGATGGCCTGGGCTGTCGGTGATTACACCTATAGTATGCTCGGTGTGACATCCAATGGTACTGAGGTAGGTGTCTATTACCTGCCAGGTCAGGAGGAGAATGCATTCGCCGGCACACAATACCTGCGGGATGTCTTCGATTGGTATGAACAGACATATGGCGAGTATGCGTTTGGCAGCAAGGTGGCCAGCGTGTCAGTGGATTGGCTTGCAGGTGGATTCGGCGGTATGGAGCACCACCCTTCCTGGCACATAGAGGATGACGCCTTATCTGATCCGGTAGTACATGCCCATGAGGCGGTTCATGGTTGGTTTGGCAACGGTGTGCGTATCGCCTGCTGGGAGGATTTCGTCCTATCCGAGGGGATTGCCTCTTATCTGGCTGCGCGGGCAATGAGTGAGGTTGCGGGAGCGGATTTCGGTACCCAGGTCTGGTCATCATATGAAGATAGACTGACCCATTTGCAAAACAGTAATGAGAACAAGGTCGCCTGGCCAGAGGGGTGTAATGAAGTTGACATATTGGAGGATGGGCTTTTTGGCACTGCGCCCTACATGAAGGGGGCATTCTTCTTCAAGCACCTGGAGTATGTACTGGGTGTGGAATCTTTAGACCAGATGCTTGCTGAATTTTATGCAGTAAATAGAGGAACAGCAGTCACGATGCAGGATTTTCTGGATTTGATCGCCGGGAATAGTGATTATGATCCTGGTGCATGTGCGGAGGCATGGCTAGGTAGCGAAACGATCCCTGACGGCGCGAACTGTGCCTATCAATGAAAGCGCTTGGTATGTTTCTGTAAAAATCCCCCAAATAGCGGGTTGGATTCAGCTATTCAAGGTTTCAAATTCGACACTGTCCCTGCCCGTATCCTTTACAGTGTAGAGCAGGTGGTCTGCGCTACGTATCAGGTCATCACGATTACTCTCCATCTCGGGATAGATATTTGATAAGCCCACGGAAACAGTGACGTTCGGACCGCTGGGGGCATCGGGATTCGGGATCTCGAGTTTACGTATGCTATCCATTAATTTGAGAATCAGCACCAGGGAGTCGTCCAAGTTGCTATTGCTGTACACGAGCATGAACTCATCCCCGCCATATCGGGCGCAAATATCGTTCGGTCGTTTGGTGAATGAGCGGAGTACATCGCTGACGGCCTTGAGGCACTCATCACCGGCACTATGACCATGACTATCATTCAGGCACTTGAAATGGTCGATATCGATTATGGCCAGGCTGATGGGTGCCTGCTCCCGGGTACAACGATTCCACTCATTGGCGAACCACTCATCGAAATATCTTCGGTTTGCCAGACCGGTCAGGCTGTCGAGGCGTGAGAGTCGCACTATCTGCTCTTCAGCCAGTTTTCTTTCTGTGATAATGCTGTGTGATATGACAAGATATCTCTCGCTGTTGAGATCGAAGGGAGTCACCCGCATCTGAAACCAACGCTGCTCCTGAGGGCTGTGACAAGGATATTCGTAATAAAACCGATCCCTTGTCTTATCGATCACACTTAGGATGCCTTCCTCCGCTTCACCTCCCAGGCTATCCCCCCTATCAGCAGCGAGGCTGCAGGCCTCCAGGTAATTTGTGCCGATCCAGTTTTTCGATGCCGAGAAGCTGTTCTCTATACCAAAAAAGACCCAGCTCTGATTGACATAGAGAATCTTGCCCTCGAGGTCTATGACAGCGATGTGGTCAGTAAGCGTATCGAGAATGGATGTGAGAAAATCGGTGGAGATGGACATGGAGATCGCTACCTGAGTTGTTGTATTTGTTTGCTCTCGAAAAAGCTGCACTGAAGCAGTGAATTGTTGCCAGTGTATAGCGGAATATAATTCCCCAAAAAAACCAGTTTCAGTACAAATGAAATAGTATTCTTGTCAGAGCAAGCTAGTGATTTACTCATTTTATTATGTGGCAGTACTGAGTATGAATATAGACAATTTAGTCAATCAAATCTGCTAGATTATCTCATTATGGCAAATGCGATGAGAGCCGTTGGAAACACCGTATATGAGCTTGATGCAGAGAATCGAATCTATCGCATAGCAGGGGAGTGGGATGATTTCCTGGGCGATAACACCTCCAATGACCAGCCTTGAGTCCCATATCCATGATGATACGACACGCATGCTAATCAACACTGTGATAGCGGGTGTTAGGCAAACAAAACTCAGGAAATCAATCAATTACCGTTGCGATTCTCCCGAACTAAAGCGCTTCATGGTGATCTTGATCGAACCCGCTGGACCCGCCGATCTATATTCAGCCCGCATCAAGGCGTGCAACAGAGGGCAACGCCCGCTGCAGTATCTGCAATCGAATCGAGGTGGATCGAACATGGCCTGAGTCTGAAGGCACCTAATTTGCTCAGAGTATTGAGGTTTTATTGCCATTAATCAAAATCATTACTATTGTGGTTGGTATACTTCGGATGGAAATTTGATTTAGGGTGAGTCCTGGTATGAATGATGAAGTTGGGTCCGAGTTGGAACTTTCTGAAGATAATGATGAACAGGCTAAACCTACCCATATAGTGGGGATTGGCGCCTCCGCAGGAGGGCTGGAGGCCATCGAGGCCTTTTTCAAGACCATGCCACCCGACAGTGGCGTCGCTTTCGTGGTGATTCAGCATCTCTCCCCCGATCACAAAAGCCTGATGGCGGAACTGCTCTCGAAACGGACCCATATGCCGGTACACAGGGCGGAGGATGGCATGTGGGTGGAGATGAACTCAGTCTATCTGATACCCCCCAACAAGAATCTCAGGTTGTTTCACGGTCGTATCATCCTCTCCGAGCAGGATAGGGATTCCCGGGGTATCAATCTGCCCATCGATATCTTTTTCCGTTCCCTGGCTGAGGATCAGGGTGCCAAGGCGATAGCCATCGTACTCTCGGGTACGGGTAGCGACGGCACCAGCGGCATACGCGCCATCAAGGAAGAGCTTGGCATGGCCATGGTGCAGGTGGAGGAGACGGCAGCCTTTGACGGTATGCCGCGAAGCGCGATCGCGACCGGGTTGGTGGACTATATATTGCCACCGGAAGAGATGCCCGCCCAGCTGCTCTCATATCTGAAACACCCCTTCGCCACCAAGGACGAATATACCAGTAGCGTGCTGACTGATGAGGATGGGGTGACGCGTATATTCGCGCTGCTGCGGGAAGGCAACAAGATCGATTTCACCTATTATAAACCCACAACCATCATTCGCCGTATCGAGCGTCGCATGGCCGTCAACCAGATTCATGAGCTTAACGACTATGTGCGATTTCTCGAGAGTTATCCTGTTGAGCTCAATAGCCTGCATAAAGATCTGTTGATTGGCGTCACCAGTTTTTTTCGTGACCCTGAGGCCTTCGATGCCATCCTATCCAAGCATCTACCGAAGCTGATGCAAGATGCCAAGGATGACAAGATGCGTCTCTGGGTGACAGGTTGTTCGACCGGTGAAGAGGCCTATAGTCTGGCTATCCTCTGTTGTGAGGTGAGCGAGAGGGAGAATCTGCATACCGATGTCAAGATATTCGCCACTGATGTGGACCGGGAGGCGATTGTAACTGCCAGCGCAGGTATTTTCGCAGAGAGTGCGGTTGCGGATATCGAGCCTAACCTGCTGACCAAGTATTTCTACCGCAAAGAAGATGGTTTCTACATCAGTCGGCAGGTCAGGGAGATGGTTGTGTTCGCCCAGCACAACCTGGTCAAGGATCCACCTTTCACCAATATCGACCTGGTTAGTTGCCGCAACCTGCTTATCTATCTGCAACCGGTGCTGCAGAAACGGGTTTTGGATCTCTTCAATTTCGCCCTCAACCCCAGGGGCATACTGTTCCTTGGCAGCAGTGAAACAACGGGTGAAATGGCCGAGTATTTCGATCCCCTGGATCACAAGTGGCGTATCTATCAATCCAAGGGACGCAGGCGGCAAGCAGAGCTGTCAGAGCCTGCGCTCAGTTTCGATGCCAAACGCTGGCATAGTACCAATCGTATGGTCGGGCGCGGAGTTACCACCCGTATCCATGAAGAGGAGCGGCTGCTTGAGCGTCTTGTGGAGGGTGTCGCAGGTGATTATCTGCCTTTCTGCATGGTCGTGAGTGAGACCCTGGAACTGATGCATGTGGCTGGCGATGCGAAGGAGTATCTGCATTTTTCCACCGGTAAAGTTATCAATGATGTCTCCAAACTGGCCATCAAGGATTTGGCGATACCCTTGACTACAGGGCTACAGAAGGTCTTTAAGAGTAAGGAAGAGTTACTCTATTCCAATATACATTTGAACAATAATGGTCAGCATAAGATCGTCAATATGCGCCTCAAGCCCTTGCCTACGAAAAAGCAACAGGTATTGCTGATTGCGATCTTTATCGAAGAGGTACGTTCATCTCCCGGTCCGGATGTCTCTGAGCCAGAGACTTATAATGTTGGTAAAGAGGCGCAACAACGCATTGTCGATCTTGAAAATGAACTTCAATTTACGCGGGAGAATCTACAGGCGACGGTTGAAGAGCTGGAGACGTCAAATGAGGAGCTACAGGCTACCAATGAGGAGTTGCTGGCCAGCAATGAGGAATTGCAAAGTACCAACGAGGAGTTGCAATCGGTCAACGAAGAGCTGTACACGGTAAACTCGGAATATCAGGGTAAGATCACTGAGTTGACAGAGGTTAACAACGATCTGGACAACCTGCTGTGCAATACCCGGGTTGCGACCCTGTTCCTCGATGAAAACCTGGATATACGCAGATTCACCCCGGAAATATCCCATCTCTTCCAGATCCTGGAACAGGATGTCGGTCGTCCCCTCAGTCATCTCTCGCATAAGTTGAAGGGCGTGGATGTGATTGAGCTGGCGAAGAGCGTGCAGGAGAGTGGAACGGTTCTGGAACGGGGGAATGTCACAACCGGTGATGGCGAGGAGTTCATGCTGCGGGTGTTCCCCTATCAGATTGCACCCGATACCTATTCCGGTGTGGTTTTTACCTTCATCAATACCAGTAGTACGCGCAAGGTACGCAATGATTTGATTGAGCGGACCATGCGTATGGAAACATTGTTGAGTGTAACCGATGCCTATGTGCTGATTAATGAAAAAGGGCTCATTCAAGAGGTGAATGAGGCCTTAACCGAATTGGTTGGCTATGAGGAGAATGCCCTGTTGGGAAAAAATGTTTCTATCCTGATGCCAAATAATGTGGCGGATGAACATGACAGGTATATCGATGAATATCTGAATGGAGGCAAGTCTGAGATTGTAGGTACCAGCAGAGAAATAACGGTCAGGCGCCAGGATGGGGAGTTGATCAGTCAAGTACTCTCTGTGGCGGAAATGATCATCGGTAAACGCCATTGGTTTGTAGGACTGCTAAAGTCACCCAACTAGTTGAGATTTTTTTAGTGAGTGAGCAGAGTAAAGATAAATCCAACGCAATCGAGAAGCAGTTCATGCGCGATCGGGCGGAAGAGATCGCACGCAGCCAGCAGAGAACCCAATTTGAACGCAAGTTGGCCGACCGGGATAAATTGTTACAGGAGTTGCATGTACATCAGATAGAGCTGGAACTGCAAAATGAAGAGTTACGCCAGGCCCAGGCGAGGTTGGAGTATACTCATCAGCAATATCTAGACCTCTATAACGAGGCCCCCATAGGCTACGCCAGCCTGGATGACAAGGGTATCATTATTCGCGCCAACCAAATGCTCGCCAATATGTTGGGTGTTGAGAAATTCACTTTGACGGGTAGGGCAATTGTGGAATACATGCTGCCAAGTGATCAATCCATATTCAGGAGTCGATTCAACGCCTTTGCCAAACAGCCGGATAATAAGCACATCGATATAACCTTTAAGCAACTGGATGGTAGCAGCCCTGCAGGGGACTTTGTCGGTAGAATACGCGGACGGCGCATCGACAAGAGTAATGAGACTACTGACGCTGCGAAATGGTCCGAGACGCTGTTGGTGGTGATAAGCGATGTAACCGAATTGAAAAAGTCAGAAGAGAGAATCCATTATCAGGCGCATCATGATGCTCTCACCGGGGTACCGAATCGCGCTACACTCTATGATCAGCTTGAGAATTCCCTGCACCTGGCCAGGCGTCAGCGCAGTTATGGTGCGCTGCTTTTTATGGATCTCGATCGATTCAAGAATGTCAATGATTCTCTGGGTCATCACGCTGGTGATCAGCTGCTCAAGGAGTTCACCCAACGGTTGCGTACGCATATCCGGCGTGAGGATATGTTGGCCAGGATGGGTGGGGATGAGTTTGTGGTCCTGCTTGCGGAACAACATTCAGATAAACATGTAATGGCTGTGAAGGCGCAACGCTTTGCCGAACATATCAATGAGTCACTGTCAGAGCCGATTGTCGTGCAGGAGCATGTTTTTCAGGTGTCTGTGAGTATTGGTGTTAGCATATTTCCGTTTGTTAAAGACGACACCATGAATGATGTGGTCCGCCAGTCGGATACAGCCATGTATCAGGCAAAAAAAAATGGCCGCGGACTTGTGCGTTTTTTCCATATGAGCATGCAGGACACTGCCCGGCAGCGTATGACAATGGAAGCGGAGCTGCGCGTAGCCTTGATTGATGGGCAGTTTGAACTCTACTTTCAACCACAGGTTACAGCTGATGGTGAGTTACATGCACTAGAGGCGCTGCTTCGATGGCAACATCCCTATCGAGGTGTTGTGGCCCCTGATAAGTTTATCGGTGTAGCCGAAGATACCGGCATGATCGTGCCCCTGGGTGAGTGGGTATTTGAGCATACTGTCAAACAAATTGCTGAATGGCAGCAAACTGAAAGTGTTGCTCCAGATGTTCGATTTGCCATCAATGTAAGTGCCAAACAACTGGAGACAGCCTCTTTTTGTGAACATGTAGAGGAAGTACTTGGTCGTTATGATGTGAGTCCAAAATACCTGGTACTGGAGATAACCGAATCACTTTTGATACAAAATGATGAAATAGCAGAGGGTGTGCTCACGCGCCTGTCTGATATCGGACTGACCTTCTCGGTGGATGATTTCGGCACAGGTTACTCCTCTCTTGCAACCATCCAAAACGCGCCTATAGGTCAGCTGAAAATTGATAAACGCTTTATCACGCATCTGCACCTGCATGATGAAAACGATGCGCAGGCACAACAGGATAAGCAGTCAGCACTCGTGAATGCCATTCTTTCCCTTGGCAAGGCATTGGGACTCGAAGTCGTCGCAGAAGGTGTAGAGACGGAGGAGCAGAGCCAAGTATTACAACAATTGGATTGTAGATATATGCAGGGCTATTTATATTCGAAGGCACTACCAGCAGATGAGATCCTGAAACTGTTGAGTCTTCAGGCAAAAAAGCACTCTCAATAAAGCACTATATCGATGACTTTATAGCTGTTGCTGAGGGTTTTTTCTCACCTAACAGTTGGTCCGTTCTGAATATAGTGTTTGCGCGGATTCGTGGTAAGTCCCACATGATGGGAATAGAACCATTTTAGAGCAAAAGGTGATAACAGTGTGGTTAGAGTGATGACAATCACCATGCCGGCGTAAACTTCTACGTTGAATATTCCGGTAGATCTCCCCAGCTCCGCAAAGATCAAGCCAACCTCACCCCGTGGTACCATTGCAAGTCCAACTGCAATTTTTTGTTTGATACTGGCTTGGATCAGCAAGGCTCCGGTAAACTTGGCGGCAACGGAAACGAAGAAGAAGCTCAATGCGAAGGACCAGATAAAGGGGGAGGTCCAGTCGATCTCCCTGAGACTCAGTGACAGCCCCACCGTGACGAAAAAGATAGGACTGAAGATGTAGACTATTGGGTTCATTTGAACCTCAATGCGTCCGGCGAACTTTCTGTCGTTATGCAGTGCAACTCCGAAGGGAAGAAAAAATCTTCTTGACAGGGCCAGGCCGGCAGCGAAACCACCCAGCAGCTCCGGGGCGCCCACCACATGGGCCAACCAGGCGAAGAAGAGCACCAGGGAGATGATCATGATAGGTATCAAGCCTGGGGTTTCCGAGTAGTCATCAAAACGCCTGATCAATACCGAGATGAGCTTTGCAGCGATGGGGGCCAAAATGAAAAACAGCATAATAAAGGTCAATACCTTGCTGACATTAATAACACTAACACCACCACTGACGGAAAACTCGTAAAGAATTGCGAGTAGAATAACGCCCATTACATCATCGAGAACCGCAGCGCCAAGAACAATCTCACCCTCTTTTTCATGCTGTCGATTCAAATCACTTAGAACCCTGATTGTGATACCGATACTGGTTGCTGTGAGTGTTCCACCAATGAAAAGTGAAACCAGACCACTCAAATCGAAAACCCAGTAGCTCAGTACAAAGCCGCTTACCAGGGGCATGAAAAAGCCACCCATGGCAACGATCAGGGATTGTCTGCCGGCATGGATGAGGCGACGGATATCAGTCTCAATACCTACCTTGAACAGCAACAGGATAATGCCGATCTCAGCCAATAGCTGGATGGTTGTAGTCGGTTCGATCCAGCCCAACAGACTTGGGCCAAGGATCACGCCGGCGGTAAGTTCGCCAAGCACCGCGGGTGCCTGCAACCGCACCGCCAACTCAGCGAGGAGACGTGAGACTATCAGAATAAGGAGAAGATGGACGAAAAATGTATGAGTATCCACAAGTGTCCGGCCTACTTTCGTAGAGAAATCAGACACTTGATGTGACTAACATGTGAGTCGTCATGCCCTACATCGACTACTTAAAAACAATAATATGACAAACCGGATGAAAAAGATTTGACCCTGGACAGGATATATGACGATTTTTTAAAGTTACCAATATGGAGTAGAACAAAATTCCTGTTGGTTATGATTCCAACACGAAGCATCCCGGGTTATCGGTCGAGTCAATGCTAAACCATGAAATCTTGTTACAAGGCAATTCTTTTTGATCTTTTCGGTACGCTGATCAGCGTTGCAAAAACCGCAGGGAGCGAGGGTCGCTACACGGCTGATATATTGGGATTGGATCGCAAACTCTGGAACAGTACATGCTTTGGTGAACATCACGATATTCTGAATGTAACCGACCATGCTGAGACAGTGAAACGCATGGCCCACAGTCTCGACCCCTCCATCCCGGTCAGCAGAATTCAAGAGGCAGCGGAGATACGCCAGCAGCGTTTTGATATGGCATTGACCCAAATAGAACCTGGGATTCTCGCGACCCTGGAGTCACTGAAACAAGATGGTTTATCCCTGGGTCTTATATCCAACGCTTCAACCGGGGAAGTTCGGGCCTGGACCGAGTCACCCCTTGCTCCACTCTTTGATTCGGTTCATTTCAGTTGGGAGTGTGGGGTGAAAAAGCCGTATCCGGAAATATACCGGATGGCACTGTCAGAGATGGCAATGGAACCTGATCAGGCGCTGTTTGTCGGGGATGGCAGCAGTGACGAACATCTCGGGGCACATGGGTGCGGTATAGACAGCCTGTTGGTGACCTATTTTCTGGATAGGGATAATAGAGAAGATTTACATCACCGCGGTCGAGGATCAAAAGGGACGATTAAACATATCCAAGAGCTAAAATCGCTCATATTACCTGAGTCTTAATGCCTAGACCCGCCACAAACGAGGTGCTCCGCCCATTGCGACTTCGAAGTCTAAGGAGGGCTCCGCACTGGCAACGCTATAGACGGCGTTTGTCACCGCAGGCATCGAGTAATAATGAAAAGAATATGATTCCCAAGAATTTGCATGCAGTGTGCATGACGCCTCACAGATAATTCCAGTTGAATAAACGCGATTAATTATTTGCGGCTATGTGGCAAAATGCTTGAGCTGTTGAATATAGCTCAATTGAATTGTGTGAATTCGCCTGGATTGAGTTAACTGTCAAGTGATATTACATCTGATACCAGCATTGAATATATGGTTACTTCAATAATTTACTGTGAGTTGAGGTCGCAATTATTACGCGTGATTTCTGGCGATAAAATCGTGATATTCTCGTGATAGGCCAGTGAACTTTGCTATCCATATTTACAACTAACATATTGGGTATTTAGAGGGTGATACGATGAGATTAATTGTGTGGAGTGGCCTGCTGGGATTGATGGGATTGTTTTCAGGCTGCGCCAATTCGGTTACTGAACAGGCGGGATTGTCTGAAGAGAAACTGCGGGGATTGTCGGTTGCGACTTTTGCCGGCGGCTGCTTCTGGTGTGTCGAAGCCGGATTTGAAATGCTTCCCGGGGTTAAACAGGCTGTTTCCGGTTATAGTGGAGGCAGGGATAAAAACCCGACCTACCGGAAAGTCGCAAGAGGAGGAACTGGACATACGGAAGCTGTGCAGGTCTATTACGATCCAAATATCATCAGCTATTCGGGTTTGATTCAGGGCCTATGGCGGATGATGGATCCCACCGATTCTCAGGGCCAGTTCTACGACCGTGGCAAGCAATACCGACCGGCCATCTTCTATCACAATACCAAACAGAAAAAAATAGCGGAACGTTCCCGCGATGAGTTGATCGCCTCGGGACGCTATGAGAAACCGGTGACAATTGAGATTGTTCCATTCAAAAAATTCTACAAGGCTGAAGAGAGACACCAGGATTACTACAAGAAGAACCCGATACGATATAACTTCTATACATTCAACTCAGGTCGTTATCAGTTCGTGGACGAGAATTGGGGTGAAGAGCGTTATGTGGATTACACAGAATATCGTGACGAACCTGTAACGGAGACCGGAACAGCTGACAAGCCTGTTAACCATAGCAAACCGTCCGAGGAAGTTGTCAGGCATATGCCAACCCCGATGCAAAACCAATGACTCACAGAGCCGTCTTTAGAAAACGCCTGCTAGGAATAGAAGTGGTATGGGAACTACAAAAAAAAATCGCATAACGCCGATTATGAAAATCGGCTGATATGCGATTATACCAAATGGGGTAATCTGTTTTGTATCTTTTTATATCTACCCTTTATCAATAAGAGACCTTTGTAGTCCTGAATGTCTCTTTTCTCTCTCCTATTGTATTAAGCGCTAGTCAGTCAGCTAAGTGTCATTGTTGTTAGGTTTCAATTATTAATCTCTTCTTTTTATTGCCCTGACATGCCGCCCATGCCGGACATACCGCCCATGCCTGACATGCCGCCCATGCCGGACATACCACTCATGCCGGACATACCGCCCATGCCGGACATACCACTCATGCCGGACATCCCGCTCATACCAGCTGGATATAGATGAACACCTTGAGGTGTCACCTTATAGGTACCATACATCCCCGACATACCGCTCATGCCGGACATACCGCTCATGCCGGACATGCCACCCATGCCAGACATACCGCCCATGCCGGACATGCCGCCCATGCCGGACATGCCGGACATGCCGGACATGCCGGACATACCGCCCATGCCGGACATGCCGCCCATACCGGACATGCCGGACATACCACCCATACCCGACATGCCACTCATGCCATCCATACCGGACATACCGCTCATGCCAGATTGCTTATCCGCAAACGCGATTGGTGCACTTGAGAGGGTCAATGCGAGAGTGATGACTGAGGCTAGTTTCTTCATGATTCGATCTCCAAAATAGTATTTATAATTGTGTAATTCAGATATGTTTATGCCTTATCGGCATAAGCAGTTCGCAATAACCACACCAAGAAGCGATACTGCTATCGAATCTGTAAGCGCTAAGAGTCCTATACTATTGAATTATCTAGAATTAATAACTGAGTTGATATGAGGGGATAGATAATTGAAGAGAATAATCATTAACCAAAAATATTGAAATACTTGCCAATTTGGCAGTAAAAATCCCGGATACTGACAATCTGTCATGCCCGTCCGCCAGCTGTTTATTCTTATTCTGACGTCACTCCCCATACTGCTATCCTGGCCATGCTATGCAGGTGCGGCCTGGTCGTTCATCTGTCAATGCAGCCTCATGCTTAGGCTGAACTGACGAGAGATAATATGCTTAGGTTGGAATCTGCTTTTCATAGCTCTTTTCCCGATTGAAGGATCAAAACAGATAACCGATTCTCAGCGCGGCGCCAAGTCCGGTATTTACACCAGGTGCAATTGGCTGCAGGCTGATATCATGCTGACCAGCAGCGATGAGTATGCCAGTGTTTGCCCTGATTTTAGATAAAGGATTAATTTATGAAGTGCATATCACATATCATTCTTGGATTAATAATTTACCTGCTACAGGTCCAGTTTGCTTTTGCCGATGAGAAGGGACTGTTATGGCAAATCAAAGGGAGCAATGTGGATTCCTGCTTGTTTGGCACCATCCACAGTGAGGATCCCCGCGTTACACGACTGCCTGAAGCTGTTGAAACCTATTTTAATAACGCGGATATCCTGATGCTGGAGATGTCTCTCGATCTAATGACTTCCGCTAGAGTGGCAGGTCTGATGCTACAAGGTGCGGATGGCTCTCTCAGTAAACAGGTGGGCGAGTCTTTGGCACAGGAGGCTACAGAGGCAATGCAATCGCTGGGTGTTCCTCCGCAGGTAACTGAATTTTTGCAGCCTTGGGCAGTTGTCATGACCTTGAGTGCGCCGCCTCAGGTGAGTGGGCAGTTTCTTGACAAGCAGCTCTACAGCAAGGCTATTGAAGCCGGTAAACAATTTCAGCCATTGGAGAGTCCTGAGGAGCAAATATCGGTTTTTACCTCAATGACAATTAAGGAGCAGAAATCGCTGTTGCACAATGTGTTGGATGAGTATCAAAGTTACCCGGGAATGTATGAACAGTTGACCAAGGCATATTTGGCAAGAGATCTTGATAAGCTGGTGGAGATCAGCTTCGCCAACCCTATGAGTGACGATCCTGCTTTACAGGACAAGGTCATGGAGCAGCTGCTGACCCGGAGAAACCATCGCATGCTTGAACGGATGGAAGCGTATTTTAACCAGGGTAAAGTTTTTATTGCTGTTGGAGCGCTACATCTCGTTGGCGAGGAAGGATTGATTTCACTGTTACGCCAGCGAGGCTATACAGTGAGTCGGATCTACTGATAGAGAGCCAGGTAAACATAATATATCGGGCTTGGCCTCAACAGCTAGATCGAACCCTCTAACCGATCGATATAATCCTGGTAAAGGTAATTTTACCCTGAAATAATTCATTTACTATGTATATAGTGAGTGCATGGGTGTTGTGCGGACTGAAACTGGATTGTCATGTGCATAGGTTAAATTGAGATAAGCACAGAGGAGACTACAATATGGCCTCAATATATAGAGTAACTTACTCCTCCCTTGTATTGGCAGTTATGACCGTTATATCGAGCGATACTGTCCTTGCAGCCTGTAACTCAACCGTGAACGGGCGTCCAATGAGCCAACAGGAGTGTGCCCTGAGTATGCAGGTTTATGGGCAGGTCATACCAGGTGACTATCTGATGGACCAATATGGTAACTGGGTCAATGCCAATAATCCCATGCATCGGGGGAATACCTACAGGGACGCACAGAGCTCACGGGGCGGTTCCTGGGGCGGTCGTTCCTACGTCAGTCCCAACACTGTGTATGACGCAAGCGGTGGTTGTGAGGGTGGAGACTGCGTCAACATTATCGATTAAAGAGCCTTTTCCTCATCTTCAGGGCGGTAGAACTCAGGCCACTCGCGCGCAACGACCGGACCATCGGTGGCCAGGGCGAAGCAGGTGTCCAGAATAACCGGCTTTTCCTGCTTGTCACTATGTGGTTTCCCTGGATTTTGCAGGCTATTCAATGTCTGAAATGCAG
This sequence comes from gamma proteobacterium symbiont of Ctena orbiculata, assembly GCA_003094555.1. Taxonomy (GTDB): domain Bacteria; phylum Pseudomonadota; class Gammaproteobacteria; order Chromatiales; family Chromatiaceae; genus Thiodiazotropha. Next base: position 30,143 of record NATW01000111.1, on the reverse strand, counting down.
TGGTTGCCATCTGCGCCAGCATTTCCGTGATGTGGGTGCAGCCTTTGTTGCCCCCAAGAATCGATCTGATGCGCATGTTCCAGCCGGGTCCAATCCGCTCTCCTACGAGGCTGGGGAAAGAACGGGTTCCACCCTGACAGTGATCATAGGGTGCCCAATCGGTGACGGCTTCCGCAGCGACGATATGGAAATCCATATCCAGGGTCAGCCGAATCCACATCTCGTGCAGGGATTCGCCTGCCCGAATCTGGCCGCCACGATCGGTATTCGGGATGTGAAACGGCTTGGTGTCGACCAGGTGGCCTTCGATATCCAAGAGACCGTCGTCCCTGAGATAGCCTTGAAGCGCCAGTTTACGGGTATGCAGCGGTTTACGTGTGACAGCGAGGGATAATGGCATAAGGGAACAGATCCAGTAAAAGGCGATGATTATACGAGATCGATAAAGTGCGATAAACCATAATTGAATTGCAGGTTAGGATGAGGATCGCCCGCTAAAGCCTTTGCTTACGTGCACTCAACCGGCTACTTTGTGGTTTATCCTTAACCAGAGAGCCTCGCCCATTTATGTTGCTCAATTACATACAACCCGTTTTCCGTCCGCCCAGTGAGGCGCAGTCACTGATCCTGCAGGTCAGCAACGGATGTTCCTGGAATAAATGCACCTTCTGTGAAATGTATACTGAGCCACAGAAGAGATTCAAACCCAAACCTATCGCAGAGACCCGCAAGGAGTTGCAGCAGTTCCTCAGCCTGGGTATCCCTGTGCGTCGTGTGTTTCTCGCCGACGGGGATGCGATGACACTCTCATATCGTCGCTTACATGAGATCATGCAGGCTATAAATGAATACCTCCCGGATATACAACGGGTATCCGCTTACTGTCTGCCGCGCAACATCAATAACAAGTCTGTCGAGGAGTTGCAGAGATTGCGTCAGATGGGATTGGAGCTGGTATATATCGGTTGCGAAACCGGCGATGACCTGGTGCTGGAACGGGTCAACAAGGGTGAGACCTGGCAAACCTCACTGGATGCCCTGCAGAAACTTCAGCAGGCAGGTATCAGACGGTCGGTGATGATCCTGAACGGTCTTGGTGGGGTGCGCCACAGCGAACAGCATGCGCTCAATTCCGCTTCCCTGATGAACGAATCGCAACCTGAATATCTCGCTACACTGGTTGTCAGCTTCCCAAAGGGGCAGCAACGCCTGCAGCAGGGTTATGCCGGGGAGTTTCAGATGTTGAATCTGCGTCAATTACTTGAAGAGATGGAGGTGATGTTATCCGCGCTTAATCTCGAAAAGACCATATTCCGCAGCGATCATGCATCCAATTATCTGATCCTCAAAGGCGTACTCAACAAGGATAAGGAACGGCTTTTGAGCCAGGTCCGGACTGCACTCTCACACCCCGAGTCGACGAGTTTTCGTGCTGAATGGCAAAGAGGTTTGTAGTAAGCATCTATACTTAATAGTGACTATAAAGGAGAGCGGGAATTAGGGAGGTGCGATGATGAAGGGTAAATTATTCTATTTCTTAATATTTGCGCCGTTTTTAATCAGTTGCTCAGGCTATGTTTTCCATACCCTGCCAGACCTCGACGGCCCTTCGGGCAGAGCCATGGGTATCAATAATCGAGGTGACATTGTCGGTTATTGTGAAACCGGGGCTGGAGATTTTCATGCCGTATTGTGGGAGGGTGGCGCTGCTACCGACCTGGGAACCCTGGGCGGGGATAACAGCTATGCGTTTGCTATCAATGATGACGGTGTGGTCGTGGGTTACAGTCACACGGCCGATGGTAAAATGCATGCCTTTATGTGGCGGGATGGCATCATGACCGATATCCATGATACTGAATTGCCACCCATTAATGAAAGTTATGCTCGCGCTATCAATATTGGTGAGTCAATTGCAGGAACAGTTGGGTATGGGGGTGTAATGTGGCGAACGCCGGACGATTACGTCTGGCTCTTGGATGGGAGCGGCCTCAGCGGGCCATCGGATGCCCATGATATCAACGACTCCAATCAGGTGGTCGGTTGGCACCACTCAAGTGATGAGGCCTTTATTTGGGAGGATGGATTGATGGAGATCCTTCCTCATCTTGGTATCAATCGTTCCAGGGCGTATGGGATCAATAACGCAGGTCAGGTGGTCGGCAATGTGGTCGATCCCGATAGCCATGAGGAACAGGCCGCCATCTGGGAGGGCGGTGCCCCACCTGTATTACTGGGCTCTTTGGGCGGTCCGTATAGTAGGGCAAACGATATCAACAACTCAGGAACAATCGTCGGAGCGGCGAAAAAGGCCGATGACGCCACGGTCCCGTTCTACTACAAGCTTTCGGATGGGGATATGACAGAGTTGATGAATATTGGTAGTGGTTCTGCCAGAGCTGTAAATAACAACGGTGTCATCGTAGGCCATGCTGTCAATTCCGCCGGGGATGATAAACCGGTAAAATGGGTCTGGTCGCGTGTAAGGTGGCCCTGGGAGTAGTTGTTTGAAGAAATATGAAGGTGTTTGAGTATTGCCCTAAGTGTGGACACGACGGACTGGCGTGGAGAGAAGGCAAGCAATGGGTCTGCCATCATTGCGGCTTAACTTATTATCATAATACAGCAGCAGCCGTCGGCGCGGTGCTGCTGTATCGTGATGAGGTTTTGATGACAGTAAGAAAGCATGGCCCAGGGCAGGGAGCATTGGATCTGCCAGGCGGTTTTGTCGATCACTGTGAATCTCTTGAACAGGCGTTGACCAGGGAAGTAAATGAAGAATTGAATGTTGTTGTTGATGTGAGTGACTGGCGTTACCTGTTCTCCTTTGCCAATCGTTATCCATATGCCGGGATTTCCTATTACACAGCTGATGCTTTCTTTCTCAAAGAACTGGAGACTAGGCCCGATATAGTCTCCAGTGATGATGTGGCAGATGCGGTATGGATAAAGCTTAAGGAAGTTACACTTGATAGCATAGGTTTTGAATCAGTACGCGATGCGGTACGCAAATTACAGAAAACAAAAGGATAATCCGATTAATGAATGTAATCTGTTCCATTGTCCTGATTTTTTGATTGTCTGCTTAATAATGACAGGGTGCGGACACCCAAATATAACCATCTGTCTATGACACCTGAACAGGATGCTCGGTTCATATGGTCGATCCTAGTTAAATCATGCAATATTTGTGAGAGAGCATGACTTGATGATAGACACTAATATACTGGGAATATGGTCTATGTTTGATTGTACTTTGAGAGATGTCATGAAGAATCTTATTTTCAAATCATTGGTGTCTCTACTAACCTTTCTTGTGATGCCATCAGAGAGTTTTGCGAATTCATGGACATGTCACTATGCTGAACTAACAAGGAATGTGGTTATCTTCTATCCAAATGAACCAAACACATTACCCTGCAAAGTCTACTATACAAAGCCCAAGGAAAATATTATGCCGCGTACATTATGGAAAGCTGAACATGAAGATACTTATTGTGAACGAAAAGCTGTCGAGTTCATTAACAACCTGGAATCAAAGGGCTGGCAGTGTACCAGTGACAATGATCGTTAACCCCAGTCGCTCCATTCTTTACAATATATCGATACCCTGCATTATAATCTGAGATAGCGATACCTGAGAGTCTGCGGGTGTTAATGGATAAATATTTTCAGGGCAATGTGATGAATAAGAAAATCACGCTATAGCGCATTTAAATTAGCTTGCTTTTAAGCTGTCTAAGTCATCACTCGACTTACATAAAGCTGTAGAGGACTGGCTATTGTTATTTATTAGCACTTTCCAAATTTATTGAATCCGTCTTCCCCTCTAACTCGCAAATTCATGTGATGGGAGTTTCCAGAGCTGTTGTAACAGAAACTTCTGGTTTTTATATATCTCACAACATGTTTATTGTGGAGGAAGGTAATAGAATGAAATTCAGATCACTTGCCGGGATCAAAATGGCATTGGCAACGGTAGCCATGATTGCTACACCACCGTGGGTTTATGCTGAAACATTCACTGGTACGGTCAATGGTCATGACAGCGCACACAATGGCGTTACCTGTCCAGTTGAAAAACTTGATCCGCATGTTGCACTCGAGTCCTATTTTGTCTTGATGGTGGGCGAGGGTGATTATCTCTTCATGCCGAACCTGTCCAGAGATATTAAAGTCAGATATGTACTGGATAACGTGCAGGTGAAGGGTGAAAAACATCCACGGTTCAATGCGATTCAGGTCGATGAGTTTCGTGTCAAGAAGGGTGGCAAATTCGTCACGGTCTGGTCCCGGAAACAGGCAGCATTTGAATATGAAGCCCTGTATAGAGATGGGTTGGCCTTTCCCGGACAGAAAGCCTACTAAGCCCGGGCAAAAAAACGAGAAACCGAAGTGTTATTCAAACTGGGTTCTGAAACTGGCTGAACCCAGCTTAATCTGTCACTGGATGATTCGCATGAAAGCCGTCACGCTGGTAACACTCTATATCCGGTTTGCACCAACGCTCGCATGGTCTACCGGATTGGGTATACGTGCCTACACAGTACAAAAACCGGCAGCAGACTTTTTCCTGGCCGATATGATGGGAGAGATACACCAAAGGCTTGATTACCGGGAGCGTGCGTACATAGTCAGTTTTTGGGCGACCTGGTGTTCACCCTGCATCAATAGAGCTGCCGGATCTGCAACGTGCAGCTGATATACTCGGTGCTTTTGGACCGGGACTCCCATATGCTGAGGCAATGGCAGGTGTTGGCACTGCATACTTCATATATCGTCAATACCCGGGGATTGGTTGTAGCACGTGTGGTCGGTGGTATTGATTGGGATGAGTTATCGATACTGGCGCAGGTGCGTTCATTGATATCAGTAAATCAAAACGATGCTGTACCTGGCGACTAGGTCCCAAACCATCAATCCCGGCCAGTTGCCAGCTTTGCAACAATCCCATGCATTGCTACTTCAGCATTCTCAAAAGCGTCCGAGAGTTCATCGATCGTCGCATAGCCCTGCTTGGCATTTTCCAGGCCTTTGGCGATCTCCGCCATCAATTCAGCAATCACATTCAGTGCATCGTCACCGCCCGTGGTAAATGCCTGTGTGACAGAATCTGTTATTTGATCGTTGACAGCAGTTGGAAATGCCATTTCAGTAACCTCGGTTGTCAATGTTTGGATCTCTAATTATTTGGACTAATTTTGAGATGGCTATAACTTATATCTTAGTTTAAAGCTTATAAAAAAGGAAAAACCGGGCGATGTGCTCGCTGCTGCAACATCGCCCGCCTGCAGTGGCAGGAAGTGAGGAGAAGTGTTGAAAACCCTGTTATGTATGCCGCAGCGTCTGCCTCGCCAAACGTCCCATCTGTAAGGTTAAATTCTCTTTCCATTGGTCCAGCGTCCTTGTAATCAACTGGGTGCGTCCACAAACCGGACACTCAAACAGCGACTGTTCCGTTCGTCCTTCCTTCTGGGATTCAACTTCGGCCATCAACGAAGAACAGTGTGAACAATGCATTTTTACTCTCCGAGTAACTTTAAAAAACTCCTTATCATTAAGCCACCTCCCTTATGGCGGCATTTTCTATCGGCTATTGCCGATCAATCCCATTTGAGCGCGCCACCCGTTTGATACTCGGTGACCCGTGTTTCAAAGAAGTTCTTCTCTTTGCGTAGATTCGCCTGCTCATCCAGCCAGGGCAGGGTTGCCTCGGCACCGGGGAAAGGCTCATCCATACCCAGCTGCCGTGCACGGCGGTTGGCGGTGAAACGGAACTGGCCGATGTGATCCTCTTTGGAGTAACCCAGGATTGGGTCGCGCATGATGTAGCTCGCATAGCCGATTTCGGCGGCTTCGGCCTCATCCCACATGTCGCGCATTGCCTGTTTATCCAGGGTGATGTTCTCTTCCTGGATGATCTGCTTGACCACGCGGATGCCGAATGAGGCATGCAGCACTTCGTCACGCATGATGTACTGCAGCTGTTCCGCGGTGCCTTTCATCAGGCCGCGACGCTGCAGGGCGAAGATGGGGCTGAAGCCGTTGTAGAACCAGCAGCCTTCGAAGATGGCGCCGAAGAAGATGTAGGCCATGACGAAGTTGTGCAGCTCGTCCGGGTCGCGCAGGTTGATATCGGCGCGCAGGATGGAGGAGAGGCGGCGGTTGGTGATCTGGATCTTCTTGTTGATCTCCGGCACCACCCGATAACGGTTATAGATCTCCCCCTGGTCGAGGCCGATGGTCTCGATGCAGTGCTGGTAGGTCCAGGTGTGCAGGGACTCTTCGTAGACCTGGCGCGCCTGGTAGATCTGCAGCTCGGGGGCGGACATCTTCTCCATCACCGCCAGGCCGATATTGCGCATCGCCAGGATGTCGGAGGTGGTCAGGTAGGAGAGCACGTTCTCGTAGACGTGGCGCTCCTCCAGGGTCAGCTTGTACTGATAGTCGTGGACATCCTGGGCCATGTTGATGTCGAGTGGGGTCCAGTGATTCTTATTCGCGTTGAGGAAGTACTCCCAGGCCCAGGGATATTTGAAGGGGGCCAGCTGATTGATGTCGGTCATGCCGTTGATGACCCGCTTGTCATCCGGGTTGACCGGTTCCATGGAGGCCATGGCTTCGCTCTGCTGTTCCACCTCCAGGGCGCGGGCTGCCTCTTCCACCACGTGGGGATGGGCCGGCGTTGTCTCGGTTGACGCGGGTGCCGGGGTGACTTCCTGGAGTACCGGTTTAGCGAGTGGATCGTCCCAGTTCAGCATCTTCTATTCCTCTCTGTCTTTATCGCTTGAGTGGTGGCTTCTCATTGCATTGCTTATTGGCAGGCTTCGCAATCCGGATCGATGATCGAGCAGGCTTGGGGCGCTTCGCTACCGCCGGTGCCGATCATGTCGACACCGTTACCGCTGCCTCCCTGCTGGACCGAGGTCTTCTCCGCGCCGGTGGCGCCGATGGAGCGCAGGTAGTAGGTGGTCTTGAGACCACGCACCCAGGCCAGCTTGTAGAGGTTGTCCAGTTTCTTGCCGGAGGGTTCGGCCATATAGAGATTGAGGGACTGACCCTGGTCGATCCATTTCTGGCGCCGGGAGCCGGCCTCCACCAGCCAACGGGCATCGATCTCGAAGGCGGTGGCATAGATTGCCTTGATCTCGTCCGGGATGCGATCGATGGGTTGCAGGGAGCCGTCGTAGTATTTGAGGTCGTTGATCATCACCTCGTCCCACAGCCCCAGCTTCTTCAGGTCGTGCACCATGTAGGGGTTGACCACGGTGAACTCACCGGAGAGGTTCGATTTGACGAACAGGTTCTGGTAGGTGGGTTCGATGGACTGGCTGACACCGCAGATGTTGGAGATGGTCGCGGTGGGGGCGATCGCCATGGTGTTTGAATTGCGCATCCCCTGGTACTTGATCTTTTCGCGCAGGGCGTCCCAGTCCAGGGTCTGGCTCTCGTCCACCTGCAGATAGTCCCCCCGCTCGGCCTTCAGCAGCTTGAGGGAGTCGATGGGCAGGATGCCCTGGCTCCACAGGGAACCCTCATAGCTGGAGTAGCGTCCGCGCTCCGCCGCCAGGTCGGAAGAGGCCTGGATGGCAAAGTAGCTGACTGCCTCCATGGAGCGGTCGGCGAAGGCCAGGGCCTCTTCGGAGGTGTAGGCCAGGCGTTGTTTATACAGGGCGTCCTGGAAACCCATGATGCCGAGGCCCACAGGGCGGTGGCGCAGGTTGGAGTTGCGCGCCTGGGGGACGCTGTAGTAGTTGTAGTCGATGACATTGTCGAGCATGCGCATGGCGGTGCTCACGGTCTTTTCCAACTTCTCCAGGTCGAGGCCGTTCTCGTTGACGTGGGCGGTCAGGTTGACCGAGCCCAGGTTACACACCGCGATCTCATGATCGTTGGTATGCAGGGTGATCTCGGTACAGAGGTTGGAACTGTGCACCACTCCCATGTGCTGGTTGCTGTAGCGCAGGTTGCAGGGATCCTTGAAGGTGATCCAGGGATGGCCGGTCTCGAACAGCAGGCCGAGCATCTTGCGCCACAGATCCACCGCCTTGATGCTCTTGCTCACATCCAGCACGCCCTTGGCCGCCTTCTCCTCATAGGCCAGGTAGACCGCTTCGAAGGCCTTGCCGGTGAGGTCGTGCAGGTCTGGGGTGTCATTGGGCGAAAACAGGGTCCACATACCATCTTCCGCGACCCGTTTCATGAACAGGTCGGGTATCCAGTTGGCGGTATTCATGTCGTGGGTGCGGCGGCGTTCGTCACCGGTGTTCTTGCGCAGTTCCAGGAACTCCTCGATGTCGATGTGCCAGGTCTCCAGGTAGGCGCAGACCGCGCCCTTGCGCTTGCCCCCCTGGTTGACCGCCACCGCGGTGTCGTTGGCCACCTTGAGGAAGGGGACCACACCCTGGGATTTGCCATTGGTGCCTTTGATGTGGGCGCCGAGGCCGCGTACCCGGGTCCAGTCGTTGCCCAGGCCGCCGGCGAACTTGGAGAGCAGGGCGTTGTCCTTGATGCTGCTGTAGATGCCGTCCAGGTCGTCGGGCACCGTGGTCAGGTAACAGCTGGAGAGCTGGGGGCGCAGGGTGCCGGAGTTGAACAGGGTCGGGGTGGAGCTCATGAAGTCGAAGGAGGAGAGCAGATTGTAGAACTCGATGGCTCGCGCCTCCCGGTTGATCTCGTTGATGGCCAGACCCATGGCGACCCGCATGAAGAAGGCCTGGGGCAGCTCGAAGCGGATACCATCCTCGCTGTGGATGAAGTAGCGGTCGTAGAGGGTCTGCAGGCCCAGGTAGGTGAACTGCAGGTCCCGCTCAGGTTTCATCGCGGCGATCAGATGGTCCAGGTCGTATTGACCGAGGCGGCTATCCAACAGATCCAGTTCCTCGGCCTGTTGGATGTAACGTTTGAAATAGCTGCAGTAGCTTTCGGCCATTTCCGCCTGGGTGTTGACCGGGGTATCCAGACCGAGAAAGCCAAGGGCCTCCCGACGCAGGATGTCGAGCAGCAGGCGCGCGGCGACCTGGGAGTAGTTGGGTTCCTGATCGATCAGGGTGCGGGCGCTCATTACCAGGGTCTGGGAGACATCGTTCTCTTTCACCCCGTCGAACAGGTTGCGGCAGGCATCCTGCAGGATGAGGCCGGCATCCACCTCCTCCAGATCGTTACAGGCCTCGTTGACCAGGGCTTGCAGACGCTCCACGTCGAGGGGGCGGGTGGTACCGTCTTCCAGGGTGACATTGACAATATGCTCCTGGGGAATACCCTCGACCTCGGCGCGCTTGGCCTCCTCTTCGATGCGCTTTTGTGATTGGCGCTCACGATACAGGACATAGGCGCGGGCAGCCTTGTGTTCACCGGAGCGCATCAGGGACAGCTCCACCTGATCCTGGATATCCTCGATATGCACCGTGGCGTTGTCGGACAGGCGACGGGTGAGTGCACTGAGCACCTGATCGGTGAGTGCCTGGACGGTATCGTGAATGCGGCTGGAGGCGGCGGCGCTGCCGCCCTCGACAGCGAGGAAGGCCTTGGTCATGGCGACGCTGATCTTACCGGGGTCGAAATGGGTGACCTTGCCGTTACGGCGAATGACCTGGATGCCACTGCTGTTGCTGGATCGAGCCTGTGTTTGAGGCTCTTGCATCAAGGGTGGCTGGGTAACTGAAATGGAAGCGTCGCTATTGGCTGCTTGTGTGGCCATCTCTTCTCCTGAATATGTTCGCATCGTAGCCATTATTGCGCCGGGTCTATGAACTGACTGTCCTGGCTGTCGATTGTCTGTTGGTGGTTACATTGTTGTCTTTATTCGGCTGACAGGGAGGCCGGTGTGTGCGGATCGCTGCATCCCCTGTCTGCGTCAAGCCTGTTGCCATGGGAACGGCTGTTCCGGAGGCTGATCTTTATCTCATCCCGGCCGGTTATCTCCGGCCTTGTTATCTGATTGTTGAAGTGGGAAATCAGGATCCGGACTTCAAAACCAGTAAACACAATATATATCCTATTTGCTCGATGTCAACCACAATATATTGTGTATGAAGTTGTGGAAAAGCAGCTCCAGTCTGTGCGTGAATTGTGGATAAGTTATGGATTGTTATCTCCTTTTTCCGTTAAATCATTAGCTTACATTGCCAGGTGAAAGTTACCCCGGGGGATCGCTTGGACAGGGAGGGTTGAGGATTTTAGATTGGGGTAGACATGCTGCCTGATAATCAGGAATTTTGTTCCTGTGATATTGTTTGATTCCAGGCTCTCCAGATACAAATCCACATCCGGGACTTTTCCCACGGCTGGTGAATTTGATGCAGTGGCCGATGTGACCGGGGGTGGGAAAAGGGTTGGCAACCACATCCAGAATGCGTATTGTTAAGAGTCTGGAAAACAACAATATTTAACTAGGGCCTGTTAACACTAATCCAATGCACTCTGCTGGGGCTGTTTTTGCACCCAGCAAGGCAGAATGAGCGTGGTGTAGCCCGGCTACATGAGCGAATGATAACGCCGCTGGGCGCAAAAACAGCCCCAGCCCTTCGGGTTGCGCCCCGAAGGAAGTGCCCTTGGGGTGCGCCTGAAAGAGCGCCACTCAGCGTTGCTCGTCGTTCATTTGGAGTGACCAAACTTCTCTCCTCGCGCCTTGATTGGCGCTCTTTCAGGCACAACAGAGTGCATTGGATTAGTGTTAACAGGCCCTAAGCTCAGAACAAGTCCTGGATGTATATCCTGCGTTTAAAGGCTTGCGTCCCTGGATTGTCAATCTGGACGATAGGGTGGCAATCATCAGCGAATGATCGCTTGATGTGGATCAGGGCTTGGATAACTAAAATACAGTTGAACTGACGAGGAGTTTTTAAATGCTGGTAAGCGAAATCATGACAAGAACACCTAAAACGGTGACGCCGGATACCAAGCTTCTGGAGGTGGTTTCTCTAATGTGCCTGTTTCGTTACAGCGGTCTTCCGGTGGTGGAGGATGATAAATTAATTGGCATAATTGCAGAGAAGGATGTATTGCATCGGATGTTTCCCACCCTGGAGGAGATCATGGATGGAATATCCTCACCAGACTACGACAGTATGATGCTGCAGTATAAGGATGTGGTGAATCTCAAGGTGTCAGATCTCATGACCCCAAGTGTGATTACGGTCAGCCCCGACATGCACATACTGCGTGCCGCCACCATCATGGTTCGCCACAAGTTCCGCCGGATTCCTGTTGCCGATGCCGGGCAACTGGTGGGAATGCTCAGCCTGGGTGACATCCACAAGGCGATCTTTCAGGCCAACATGGCGGAGAGTATCGGTTAACGATTCAAGCGGTTAAGAATTCAAGCCGCGAATTAACGCAAATCACCGCCAAGACTCGCAAATATAAAAAGGGAAAAGCATTGCTTTCAAGTCAATCCATGCCTTTGTGGCAGTAACCCGATACAAAAGAATTTCAAACATTTTTTGCGTTAATTTGCGGTGATTCGCGTCCATTTGCGGTGAATCAAAACTCCCCGGTCGCACCGGCAACCATCACGTCGAGCATCGCCTGGTTGACCCGAATGGCGATCTCGGTCAGTTCTGGTGGTAGAAGTTCACTGTTGATCAGCATGTCCAGATTCAACATCATCAGCCAGAGCTTGCCCTTTTTGTCCTCCACCATGGCGATACGGCAGGGCATATAAGCGGCATAGATGGGATCATGCATGATCATCTTGCGCGCATCTTCCGGATTACAGAACTGAAAGATGTCCAGATATGGGGTTTTAAGTCCCCGTGCCTCCAGCTCTTTTGATACCTCTTGTCTGGCTACGTATTTCAGGTTGATCTCCGCGGCGCGGGACATCAATGCCTGTATAGCGTCATCTTTTGTGATCCCATCCTTGACGCTCATCTGCACGACTGTCTGATTGATGTCGGTGATGTTGATTTCAGGTTGATCCCCAGCCACTACAGTTGTGGAGATGATCAGGCCCAACACCAGAGCGAGTCCCAGTGCTTGTATCGATTTCATAGCATTCTCCCGAGTATTTCGGTTCTTAAATTATTGTGAATGGGTCAGGGTTACTTTTTGTTATTGGGCGCAAGTGATGAGATATAGGCGAGCAGGGCCTCTATCTCTTTGTCCTTCAATTCATCGAAGGTTTCATCCTCAGGATCGTCATCGTGTACCCGTTTATCCCACTGGAACATCTTGATCTGGCGGAACAGGTAGCGTGGGTATTGCAGTGCCAGCGCAGGGATACCCTTACGCGATCTACCCATGCCGTTTTTCCGGTGGCAGCTTTTACAGTCACCATTATAGAGCTCTTTACCCAGTTCCATATCACCCGGCCAGAGCGGAATATTATTCAAAACCGGATTGATCTTATCCAGATTGATACTTTCGTAGTAGGCGGCGATGTCGTCGATATCCTCCTCGCTGATGGAGTGGAGGGAGGAGGTGATGAGCATACGAGGATTGATTCTCTCTTCTTTGATATAGGCCTCGATCTGCTTGATCATGTATCCGGCTGGCGTGCCTGCGAGTCTGGGTGAGGCGGGCCCTGGGGTTCCTTGTCCATAATGGCCATGGCAGAGGGCGCAACTGCGAGCCTGCTTTTTGCCGTTTTCCAGATCGATGGCGTGGGCAAACATGGGGATGGTTAACAGGAGGGTTATGAGTAGCCTGTTCATAGTTCTGCGGCTCCTTCTATAGAGGATGGTCGTTATAAAAAAGTTTTTTTGGTATATAAATCCAACAGCGGAGCAAAGAGAACTCATGCCCCATTTCTTTAAAGGAATGAGGTCAAATTAGATTTCCTGGCCCTCTTGGCACCCTTGGCTGATGGTTTGTTATTAGGATTATTAATCCGACTTTGTATGAGCCGTCGATCGTTAAATTCGATCTTTTATTATCGCGTTCAATTCTCACAAAATTGTCTGTCGCTTTCAATTATTCTTATTCCTTTCAACCCTTAATAAAATGGTGGAATAAGACTGATTTGAGCTTTCTTTATTGTGTCATTGCGATACCCTCGCTATATTACAATGTTATATTGGACAAGATCCAAAGCGGTGACTGGAGCCCGAACCGGGGCGTACACCGCTATCAGGCAGAACGCCGGTTGTTAAGTGGATTAAAAGGCGTACTACTTCTGGTGGGACGGCACTATAACGATAAATCACATATGGAGTTTCAATGAGAAAGTCTATCTTGGTAGTCTCCTCAGTGGTCATGATGCTGACGGGGCAAGCGGTTGCAGAACCCGCCAGCGATGCAATGCGCGAATATGAACAGGCATTGGAACTGACGCCGAATGTTGAAAATGGCAAGCGGGTTTACAGAATCTGCTCTGTCTGCCATACACCGGAAGGATGGGGTCTCGAAAGCGGCGCCTATCCCCAGGTGGCCGGTCAGTTGCCGACTGTACTGATCAAACAGTTGGCTGATATTCGCGCCCGCAACAGAGACAATCCAACCATGTTGCCGTTCACCTCACCAACCCTGCTTGGGGGAGCGCAGGAGATCGCCGATGTGGCCGCCTATATCTCACGCTTGCCCATGTCACCATACAATGGGGTGGGACACGGTAATGACCTTGAAAGGGGTAAGGCGCTCTACCAGGACAACTGTACCGAGTGTCATGGTGATATGGGGGAGGGTAATCTGGAGGATCATATCCCGGCTATCTATGGTCAACACTATCGCTATCTGCTGCGCCAGTTCGAATGGATAAAACTTGAGCGTCGTCGGAATGCGGATAAAAAGATGGTCAAGCAGATTCATAACTTCACCCATCGGGATATACGCGCGGTGCTCGACTATGTATCACGCATCAAACCACCGTCGGAAAAGATTGCTAAAGAGGGATGGCGAAATCCCGACTTTCCCAATTTTGCCAGGCCGGCAGATCTGCACTCAGGTGCCGGTTACGCCATCGATAGGCGGCCTGTCAGGCCTATGCGCCCGAAATAGCCAGACAGTTTATACGCAATGAGTGGGCATAAAAGTTTAGTCATCGGTGTTTAACCGATTTCTTAGGGAATAAAAAAAGCGGGGTTAAACCCCGCTTTTTTATTGCGCCAATCCTTGGCCTCAGTCGATTTACATGAAGATATCGTTGGTGATATTTGTAAACCAGCTGTGGGCGTATGCAACTTCCCGTGCACGCATCTCCGGTGTTGCCTCGGTTGGGGTCAAGCCACCAGATACCTTGGTGATCTTTGAGCCGTCCTCGGCCAGCTGATAGACAGCCGCAACTGAGATACCCCAGTCCTTGCCAACGATGGAGTAGCAGGTGTTGACATAGGCCGGTGTGCCGGGCTCTTGACCGTTCAGCAGGGCTGCAACGCTTGCGGCGCAGACCTTGGCTTCAGAGTTGGCGGCGTAACCGGATTTCGGCATACCCTTGGCAATCGAGGCATCACCGATCACATGGATGTTTTTGTGAATGGTGGACTCGAAGGTGTGCAGGTTGATGGGGCACCAGCCGCTGTCATTGGTCAGACCCGCGGCGAAGGCAATCTTACCTGCCTTCTGGTTGGGGATGACGTTCAGAACGTCAGCCTTGACGGTGTCATCAAAACCGGTAGTGACAGATCTGGAACCTGCGTCCACCTTGACAACGGCATTGTCGTTGGAACCCTGGGCACTGCCACGCCACTCGATCATTGAGTTGTCGGTCTCATAGCCGTAGAGTGCTTTCCAGCCCTGGGTGAAGAGACCCATCTTGGAAAATTTCGGCTTTGGATCGAGGATGATGATCTTCGACTTCGGCTTGTGCTGTTGCAGGTAGTGTGCAATCTGAGAGGCACGCTCGTAGGGTCCGGGAGGGCAACGGAATGGATTGCCTGGTGGTGCAATGACGACTGTGCCGCCATCCTTCATGGCTTCCAGTTGCTTACGTAGGGTGACGGTCTGAGAACCAGCCTTCCAGGCGTGAGGAATATCCTCGGCAACCTTGGCGTCGTAGCCCTCGATGCCTTCCCACTTGAAGTCGATACCAGGTGCAACGATGCAGCGGTCGTAAGCGAAGCTTTGACCTCCAGCTGTCTTTACGGTTTGGCCCTTGGCGTCGATTTCGGTGACCACATCATGGACCACTTTGACGCCATGACCACCTAGTCCGCTGTAGCCGAACTTAATGGAATCGATGCTGCGTCCACCACCCAGTACTTCATTGGACATGTAGCATGTGTAGTAGTGCTTGTTGGCTTCGATCAAGGTAACTTCGATGTTCGGATCGGCCATTCGCAGATATTTTGCCGCTGTGGCACCACCGGTACCGCCGCCGACAACCACAACCTTCTTAGAAGCGCCCATGGCGATATAGGGGGTGCCCATCATGCCTATGGCAGTAGCCGCACCCGCGCCTTTAACAAATCCTCTTCGGGTAATCTTCATATCTCTTATTCCCCTCTTATTTCTTGCCTTGGGCATAGTAGTTGAAGAGCGCCTCGAAGCCGGCATCGCCCTCTTTCTTGATCAACTGGTTGACTTTTTTCTTCATCTTCTTCGTCATCTCACGATCACCCGCCTTGTAATCGGACATGGTGTAGTGAAGATAAGGTGTCAGCTGACCCATCAGGATGCCGGAATCGTCTTCCGCTGAAGTACCACCCTCGGCATGACACTTTTCGCAATACTTGTCATGCAGCTTGGCACCTTTCTTGGCTAGCTTGGCATCGAAGTCTTGCTTGGCTACAACGAAGGGTTGTTTGCTGAAGAGTTCGCCCATG
Source organism: gamma proteobacterium symbiont of Ctena orbiculata (assembly GCA_003094555.1). GTDB lineage: Bacteria > Pseudomonadota > Gammaproteobacteria > Chromatiales > Chromatiaceae > Thiodiazotropha. The sequence continues at coordinate 14,442 of NATW01000111.1, read as the reverse complement.
GCCTTGATCTCGTCATCGGAATAGCCTTTGGCGATACGACCCATGATGGTGTTTTTAATCGAGCCATCTTTGAAACCCAGCATTACTTCTTCGAAGTAGATAGCGGAGATTCCGGCAATGCTCGGGGTGGCCGGGCCTGCGCTTGCACCGTTAGTGCCATGGCAACCAGCACAGGTAACGGCCAGCATATTGGCACTGGCGCCCGTCATCGTCTTGGGCTTGTCAGCAGCGAAGGCCGCAGATGAAGCACCGATAACCAGTGCGCCGATCAGGGCTCTCTGTAGTTTTTTGTACGCCATGTTACCTCCTTTGGTATTGAAAACAGGCTTACATTATTAGAACAGGGTACAAGGTGCGCCCTGCCGTTCGAACCGGAGCAGTGATTAGGACTGTTCCTGTTGCAGTAGACTCAGATGGGTATCCTCCACGCCTCATGTAAGGCAATTATTGGGAAACGCGTTCCCCCACCTGGGTAATGCCCTTTTTATTTTAGAAGGCTCGAAACCTCGACATGCTTTTTCTTTTTAGCGATGTCCAGGGCGGTGTGGCCCTCATTGTCTTTATTCATTTTGTTTGCGCCGTGTTGAAGCAGCAGCTTCACCATCGGCTTTGAACCTTTTCTTGCAGCTTCCATCAATGCTGTAACGCCGTCAGCATCCGCCAGATTGATATCGGCACCGCCCTCGAGCAGCAATCTCGTTGTCTCTAATCTGTCCTGACCTACAGCCCAGATCAAAGCGGTAGCCCCATCCTGGTCTTGAGCATTAACGTCCGCATAGTGGTCGATGAGGGTTTTAACCACATCGTTATGGCCGCTATCGGCGGCAAGTATCAATGCTGTTGAACCGTTTCTGTCCCGGCTGTCGATTTCAGCGCCATGTTTGAGCAGCATAGCACAGGTGTCGGCATGTCCTTTTTCGGCTGCCATCATCAAGGCGTTGTGACCATGCTTGTCAGAAGCCTTGGGGTCGGCCCCCTTGAAAAGTAACTGTTCGACCATATCGGTTATGCCATAGCGGGACGAAATCATCAGTGCATCCCAACCGGCCCGGGTGCGATCATGAATGTATGCGCCACGTTCCAACAGCATGGCTGTCAGGGCGGGATGGCCGTTCTCAGCGGCGAAGGTCAAAGCCGTGCAGCCGACCTTGGTCCGCGCATTCACATCCGCACCACGATTCAGCAGCAGTACCACCGCTTCGAAATTATCGTTCTCCACTGCCATCATCAGGGCTGTCTTGCCGAACTTGTTTGCAGTGTCGACCGGGAGGCCTTTGTCCAACAGGACTGTCATGGACTCAACATCGCCAACGCTAGCGGCCAGGCGCAGGTCTTTCTCGTCCTGTGTATCACCACCATACAGGGGTGTTGTCAGAAGAATCACAATGATTGCAAAGAGCAGTCTGGTGTTTTTCATTGCATTCCTGTAAGGAGACTTAACTTCATATTTCATCTAAGAGAAGCCGTTAAATTATTGCAGAGCAGTTTTCAGACCGGTCAAGACTCATCAGTTTCTTCTTCTTCTGGCTCATCCGGTTCCTCGTGTGCTACACCTTTATGGCAATCGATACAGGCCTTGCCCTCGTCCATTGCCTTCGGGTGGCGTTTACGGGCGCTGCGATCCTGCTCACTCAGGTCCATATTGGTAAACTCATGGCAGGAGCGGCACTCACGGGAGTCTGAAGCGCGCATCTTTTCCCAAACCCTTGTCGCCATATCCCAACGGTGGGCCTCATACTTTTCCCTGGTGTCTATAGTGCCCATGATCTCATGATACACATCCTTGGCAGCCATGACCTTGGCGATCATCTTCGGGATAAACGGTTTCGGTACATGGCAATCCGAACAGGTAGCCTGTACACCCGAAGCATTCTTATAGTGCAGAGTCTCTTTATACTCTTCAAGATTGACTTTCATAGAGTGACAGGATGTACAAAACTCCATCTCATTAGTGTAGGCAAGGCCCATGCTGAACAGGCCAGAGAATATGATGCCACCAATGAAAATAATGCCCGCTAAAATTATAGATATTTTACCCGCGGATCCGTAGCCAGCACGCTCTTTGAACATACTCCACCCTCAATATTATCCAAGGAAAGTTGTCAGCTTCCCCAGTGTCGTTTTTTGCTACCCCATCAATTTTGCTGCATACAGGGTATTTTTTCTAGACTGGAGGATGTTACGTCAAGTCGAATGTCAATGCAAAAAATACCATGTAAACAATTGCATGTGAAATTATTAGTAGGAACTAATTTAGTCCTATCCCAGCCGCTGGGTCGGGTCATTCCCTGGCAATTGCCGGTAGGGCTGCCACCTGTGATTGATCTCACCCAGGCGCATGAGTTCCCCTAGCAGGCGATGCTTGTACCCGGGATTGTCTATGCCGGGATAGAGGGTGGTGCGTATTTCGTATGCCACGCCGCTGGCCACCAACAGGCGGGCGGATTGCCAGGCAGACTCCCCGGAGTTGGTTATTCCGGTCAGTGAGGGATAATCTGCCGCCAGCGCCTTGATATCCAATCCTACCCAGTCAATCATGGAGAGCAGTTGCTCGAAGCGCTGAGGATAGATGCCGGCCGTATGCAATCCGACTCGATATCCCAGTCTTTTGATCTCCTCAATAGCCTTTCCGATGGATCGCTGCAGTGTCGGTTCACCGCCGCTGAATACAACCGCATCCAGCAAACCGATACGGGTAGTGAGAAAGTCAATAATATCCTTCCACGACACAGGGTTATCGGTCAGCCTCGGTCGCAGTTGGCGATTGTGGCAGTAGTGGCAACGCATGGGACACCCCTGACAAAAGATCACGGCTGAAAGATTGTCGGGGTAGTCGATGGTGGTGATGGGGGTCAGCCCCCCAACCTGGAGTCCCTCGCCTGGCATGGTTTAACCCAAAATGGCCTGTTATGTGTCGTCTACAGGGGAATGGATCGAACCTGACGTCTGGGCCTGAGTGAAGTAGCGGCGTTCCGCGTGCTCCGCCTGTTTGCCGGGATTGAATGCGGAGATGGGGCGGTGGTAGCCCATCACACGTGTCCAGATTTCACACCGGGTGCGTTCTTCGTCTTTTAGTTCAATGCTTAGGTGCATGGTTGATCTCCTGTTGTTTGCGCAGGATGAGTTCCTGATCGCATTTGGGGCAGAATTCGTGTTCACCACTGATGTAGCCGTGTCGCGGGCAGATGGAGAATGTGGGGGTGACGGTCATATAGGGGATGCGGAAGTTCTCCAGTGCCCGTTTAACCAGTTTTGCGCAGGCCTCTTCGCTGCTGATATGTTCGTTCATGTAGAGGTGCAGCACGGTACCGCCAGTATATTTACGCTGCAGTGGTTCCTGGTGGTGCAGGGCGGCGAAGGGATCATCGGTAAAACCCACTGGGAGCTGGGATGAGTTGGTGTAGTAGGGTCTATCGATACTCCCCGCCTGGAGTATATCTGGATAGCGCTTTCTGTCCTCCTTGGCGAAGCGGTATGTGGTCCCCTCTGCGGGGGTCGCCTCCAGGTTGTAGAGATTGCCCGTCTCTTCCTGAAATGCCACCAGGGTGTGACGAATATGGTCGAGGAAGCGCATTGCGAACGCCGAACCTTCGGCTGTGGCGATATCCTCCCGGTCATGGGTGAAATTGCGGATCATCTCGTTGATGCCATTCACCCCAAGGGTGGAGAAGTGGTTCCTCAGGGTACCGAGATAGCGCTTTGTATAGGGGAAAAGACCGGCGTCCATGTGGCGTTGGATCACTTTGCGTTTGATCTCGAGACTGTTGCGGGCCAGCCTCAGGAGCTCATCCAGCCGTACCATCAGGGCCGCCTCATCCCCGGGATAGAGATACCCCAGCCGCGCGCAATTGAGGGTCACCACACCCAACGAGCCGGTCTGTTCAGCCGATCCGAAGAGCCCATTTCCACGCTTTTGCAGTTCGCGCAAATCGAGCTGTAGACGGCAGCACATGGAGCGGACCATATTCGGGCTCAACTCGGAATTGAGAAAGTTCTGGAAATAGGGCAGGCCATATTTTGCGGTCATCCTGAACAGCCGCCTGGCGTTTTCACTCTCCCAAGGGAAATCGGGGGTGATGTTGTAGGTCGGTATGGGGAAGGTGAAGACCCGGCCTTTCGCGTCCCCGGCGGTCATCACCTCGATATAGGCGCGGTTGATGAGGTCCATCTCAAGTTGCAGGTCGCCGTAGCAGAAAGGCATCTCCTGGCCAGCGACGATGGGGACCTGGTGGCGCAGGTCCTCGGGACAGACCCAGTCGAAGGTCAGGTTGGTGAACGGGGTCTGGGTTCCCCAGCGTGAGGGCACATTCAGGTTATATATCAGCTCCTGTATGGCCTGGTAAACCTGCTCATAGCTGAGCCTGTCTTTGCGCACGAAGGGTGCCATGTAGGTATCGAATGAGCTGAAGGCCTGGGCTCCGGCCCACTCGTTCTGCAGGGTACCGAGAAAATTGACTATCTGACCGACGGCGCTGTTCATGTGCTTGGGCGGGCCCGACTCCACCTTGCCGGGTACCCCGTTCAAACCTTCATGCAACAGGGTGCGCAGGGACCAGCCCGCGCAGTAGCCTGCCAACATGTCCAGGTCGTGGATGTGGATCTCCCCCAATCGGTGCGCTTCGCCGATTTCCGGGGGATAGACGTGATTCAGCCAGTAGTTGGCGATCATCTTGCCGGAGGCATTGAGTATCAACCCACCCAGGGAGTAGCCTTGGTTCGCATTGGCCGATACCCGCCAGTCGGTGCGCTGCAGATATTCGGTGACCGAGGCGCTCACATCCAGCAGGGTACGGCGGTCCTCCCTCAGCTTTTTGTGTTGTTCACGATAGACGATATAGGCACGGGCTGTTTTCAGGTGGTTGGCACTGATCAACACTTGCTCGACGATATCCTGGATACGTTCGATACCCGGGGTCTGTTCGCGATAACCGGTATGGCTCAATACCTTGATCACATGGGCAGTCAGGAGTCCGGCCTCTTCGCTGCTGAATTCACCGCTGGCTTCACCCGCCTTGAGGATGGCGTTTTCTATCTTCACCCGATTGAATTCCACCTCAGTGCCATTACGCTTGGTGACTTTAATGGGTAACCAGGATTCTCTCTTCAAGGCGTGGGCATGCATGACCTGCGACCCTCCAGGTAATTTAGCTTTATCTACTAGATGTAGGAATGTATATGAAGTAAAACACTATATGTTGTGTTTACAAGGCTATTCTTTGACTCAAGTCAATTGCCCTTCAAATCTTTTTCAGATGAGAGCTTATTGTTGATTCAACAAGTTAGAAATGGGTGTTGATAAATAACCCTAAGTGTTTGGGGGCGTTACACTAGCAACCATCGCAGACAAAGGGATTGCTGCGGCGTTCTTCAGCGAAGGTCGATTCCGGGCCATGTCCGGGAATGAACCTGACTTCATTGCCCAGGGGCCAAAGTCGACCTCGGATGGATTGGATGAGCGCAGCGTAATCGCCACGGGGGAAATCGGTGCGCCCGATGGAACCGTTGAACAGTACGTCACCGACCTGGGCAATTTGTGTGGCTCGATGAAAGAAGATTATGTGTCCCGGGGTGTGACCGGGGCAGTGAAAGACCTCCAGGCGCTCCTCCCCAATGGTGATTTCATCACCCTGGTCGAGCCATTGGTCCGGTTTGCAGTTTGTACCATCGCCAAATCCGAACATGGCGGTCTGTTGCTGCATATTATCCAGCAGGAAGGCGTCATCACGGTGCGGTCCCACAATCGGCAGGCTTAGACGTTGAGCCAGTTCATTGGCACCGCCGGCATGATCGAGATGGCCATGGGTGAGCAGGATGCATTCCGGTATGAGATCGAGGGCGTCGAGTTGACTCACCACCTGTTGGGTGTCACCCCCCGGATCGATGATAGCCGCATGCTGGGTCTTGTCGCACCAGAATAGGGTGCAGTTCTGCTGAAAGGGAGTGACTGGGATGATCTTGTAGTGCATCAGGTTATCTTCTGTAACAGAGACATAAGCTGTGATTCTGTTTTTGCGCCCAGTGCCACATCGGTGACCACACTGTCTTTCATCAACACCAGGGTGGGTGTTGCCCTGATATTGAATTGTCTGCCGGTTTCGGGATCCTTGCGCACATCCACCTTCACAATGCCATCGTGCTGTTTTGCCAAACGCTCGATGATCGGGGTCATGGTGCGGCAAGGCGGACAGTTTTCACTATAGAAATAGAGCATCCGCTTGTTGCTTAGATTGCTGATTATCTTCTTGCCTACCAGGCGCTTTGCAGACAGGTAGCTGAACAGGGGCACAAGTATGAGAAAACTTGCAACCAACAGCAGTATGATCATTACCCAGGACATAGCGATAGTCTACCCCGTGTGTACAGGTTCAAGATGCGTTTATGGTTTTTTCATGCAGGCCAGATACAATGTCAATCTGATTCTAACCGTATTATCGAGTAAAAGGTTATCAGTTTTCCAACGTCTTACGATATGTTCCCTCATCGGCGTGGTCTGCAGGGTTCCCCTGTCAGGCAGATTATGAGCCAGACAGAGGGTTGTTTGGCGCTGTGAGCGGTTCACTGAAAGACTCGCCCCTTGCGAACGAATGGGTTGTTAGATGGATCAGATGACGATTATCTTTGCCGTTGGGGGGTTATTGGCCCTCACCTTGATATTGGCGAGTGTTGCTCACCGCTATCATGCCTTCGTGGAAGAGCGCCGACAGCATGTGCAGCGCATCCTGAAGCGGGTGGCAGAGATCGATGGGCTAATCAGGCGCATGGTCGGATTGCCAATACCGGTTGAGCTGGAGCGGGTTTTACGCCGCGATATCATTGCCCGCTTGCACGCGGTGAAAGGTGTGCATGCCCGCTATAAGGGGATCAACGAGATGATTGCCCAGGCGCAGCATGCGCTTGAACAGGTAGTCGCAAGCCCGGCCTCTGGCCCTATGAGTGAACAGAATGTGGAGCGCTTTTCCCGCCTGATTGGCGAGATCGAGTGGCTGCTGAACGAGGACAGGCTGCTGGTAGCCATAGACGATCAGGAGAAGGGGCAGTTGCTGGAGATGATCGTCGCACGGCGAACCGAAACCCTCTACAGCTATCATTTGCGTGAAGGGAAACGGTTATTAGAGGGCAGACAACTCCATCAGGCCCAATGGCACTGCGAGCAGGTTAAGTCATTGTTGAAAAATATGGATATGCAGAGTGATCAGCTCAATGCCTGGCGACAGGAGGCAGATCAGTTATGCCAGCAGGTTGCTCAACACCTCTCTTAATTACCCGTCTCATCCTCGGAGTGGTCTTCCAGGGGTTCCGAGATACGGTGATTCTCATCAAACCAGTCTCCCAGGTCGATGAGACGACAGCGTTCACTACAGAAAGGGCGCCAGGGTGAGCCCTCCGACCAGACGACAGGTTTACCGCATGTGGGGCATGGGACGGTTCGCTGCTGGTTGCTGCACATGGTGTTAAAAAATACAGGCGGTTAGCTGGAAATCCACATCTTGCGTGGTTTGCACGGGTTTGCTGGTTTCCCCAACCTCCAGAAAGCGGATGCTGAAACGGTGCTTGTTACCGCTGATCTCGGTGAAGGTTGCCGTATTTCTGGGGAGTCCGACGCGAATCAACTGGGCCGGAGATGAGCTATCGAGGGTTTTCTGGAAGAATCCCTGCGCGGCCAGCTCCTGGGTCGGAAGGTTGCTGGCGCGTACCAGATTCAATAGCAGTACCACGGCCTCACGCACCGGGTGCAGCTCATGCATCCATTCGCTCATCTGGTTTTGGCGTAACTCGTGGGACTGGTTCAACCAGTGGTGGTACTGGGGCAGATCGAAATTGCAGCCCCCTCCCGGGATGCTGCTGCGCTGCAAAATAGCGGTGAGAAATTCATTACTGCGCAGCTTGCGGGCAATCTGGCCATCCATGCGATATACCTGATGAATCGCCTGTTCCAGATCATCCAATACCTGTCCCAACGCCTGCATGTCGACGCCCGGTTGCTGGCGTACCCGTTCAAGGTTCGCTGTGTGGCGCTCCAACTCCTTGAGAATCTCGGTCTTCAGGTCGGAGCGGCTGAAGATGGTGATGATACTCAGCAGGCCGTCTATGGCGGCCCGGTTACTCCAGATGTCAGCCATCGGGCGGAAATGATCCACATGCAGAAACAGATGTTCGAGTCGAAGAAAGGTGCGAATCCTTTCGTTCAACGGATGCTCAAAGTGAATCAAATCGGTCACGAGAGATCTGTTATCCATTAGCTGTTGAAAGTAAAAAGAATATCCGAATACCACTGTGACGCTGCCGCAGCGCCCCGGATTTATTTGTCATTATTATGTCAGGGCTTGAGGATTACTGCTAACCTCGAGCGGATTAATGGTCGCTTTTGTTATCGGGTTTGCAACTACAGATATTTAACCACGCACGCCGGGACTGACAGTGAAGCCGTCTATTATATTCACATAGTTTATCCGTTCGAAGGCGCTGGGATCGGCAACACTGATCTGACTGACCCTGCCGCGAAACTCCTCGACCGATTCGAATCCCTGCTCTTCCATCCATGCCTCGATACCTGCAATGATGGACTGGATTGCCTTGGGACCCTGTTCCAGCAGCAGGCTGCAGAGGTGGACCACATCGGCGCCGGCCAACAGCAGCTTGATGGCATCCTCCGGGGTATGTACACCACCGGTGGCCCCGAGCGAGAGCAGGGTGCGGCCATGCAGGATGGCGATCCAGCGCATCGCCAGCAAGGATTCAGCGGATGTGGAGGTCTGCAGGCTGGAGGTGAGACGCAGATTATCGATGTTGATGTCGGGCTGATAGAAGCGGTTGAACAGTGAAACGCCACTGGCGCCCGCCAATTCCAGCTGTTTCACCATATTTGCCATGGCGCTGAAGGCCGGTGAGAGTTTCATGTTGATGGGTATGGAAACCTGCTGTTTCAGCTGCTTGAGCAGTTCGATATAGCGCTGTTCGATCTCGCGGCCGCTGACCGTGATGTCGGCGGCGACCTGATAGATGTTCAATTCCAGTGCATCCGCACCCGCCCGCTCCATCTCCCGGGCATGGGCAATCCAGCCGCCTGGAGTCGTGCCGTTGAGACTGGCGATGACAGGGATCTCCAGGGCCTGTTTCAACCCCCGCAGATTCTCCAGATAGCGCTCCTGACCATTGGAGAAATCGTAATGGTCTGGCAGGAAGCCATCCGCCTCGGAGAAGCCGGTCTCCTGGTGGTGGAGAAAGCGCACCATGGTCTCCTCTTCCTGAGTGACGGACTCCTCGAACAGGGAATACATGATTATGGCAGCGGCACCGGCATCTTCCATGCGGCGTGCATCATCGATGCTGCGGGAGAGGGGGGATGCGGAGGGCACCAGGGGGTTTTTCAACCGCATGCCCAGGTAATGGCTTGTCAGATCCATAACATTCTCTCGGCTGGTGGAGTGGTATAGCTCATCTTACATGGTAGATGGCATGTTAAGTAATTTCGAGTCGCATGATGCAGAGTGGGCTACAGTGATCTGGTGTCGTTTTGGTTGGGGCATAAACCAGGTACAGCAAGAAGCGCCTGGCGTAATCGCGTCGGTATTCTCAGTTTTCCCTCTGTTCATGCAGATTGAACTGCTCGCGGAAGAACTCCGTTACCAGTTTCGCCTTGCTGTGTGAGTCCAGATGCTCCGCCAATACTATGTCCCCTTTTTGGGTCCGCGCTATTACCTGATATTCGATCTTATGGGTATTACCATTCTGGGTCGATGTGGAACCCTTCTCGAACTCTATTTTGCGTAGTTCATGGTAGCGGGCGTTCTTCCAGCGCACAGTGATACCCAGCAGGCGCCGAATGGTCACCACTTGTCTGCCATCCCAGGCTATGTAGAGGCTGTTCAAGGCAGTGTAGAGACCAACCAGCGCCGCCATGCTGCCCAGAAAGGTGAATATGCCACCCATGAAATAGAGCATCCCACCCTCTTGCGCCGCCTTGCCCCAGAGAACTACACCGGCAATGGCAAACACCACACCCACCACCGTGAACACAGAGGATAACACCGGTTGGCGCAGCATCGGGTAGTAGAGCTCCTGCAGCATACCGTTGCGACGCAGGGGCAGCACCATTTCGGCGGTCAATTCGGGCATGCCGCGGGGCGTCTCCTTGCCGGAGTCCAGGTGCTGGAAACGGGACTGCTCAGCGGTGGCGTAGACCGGTATGGTGTAAGAGCGATCCAGATCGATCCCCGGCTGTTCCGCTTTGATATTCAGTCGCCAGAAAAAGTGGTTACCCGTCTCCTCCTCACTGGGGTTTAGACCCTCCGGCACGCTGAAGCGAAAACCCAATCGCATCCCCCGGGCTGCCGGCTCCACCTGGGCGTATCCGCTGTCTTGCCACTTCACCTCTTCACTCCGGGAACGGTTCTTACCGCTGCCGGTGACATAGCTGTAGATGCAACTCAGGGTCACCTCACAGACCAGATCGGACACATAAGGCAGATCGATCTGGATCTCGCCACCCACGTCACCCCCGATTGAGCCGGGAAAGGGATCCAGGGTCAGCGGGGTATAGCCAAAACGGCGCCACTCCAGGGTCTGTTTCACAGTCCAGTATAAGAGCCCCATGCCGATCAGGGGGAAGAGCAGGATCAACAGCGCCAGGGCGCCCTCCTTGCGCCAAACCTCCGGTACGGCAATCGCGGCCGGGATACTCAGGGCATTCCAAAAGATGGTGAAACCCCAGAACAGATACATCCCAAGACGGGCCCCGGAAAGGATGCGGTTATCGGCCCACTCGGGGCGTGCCAGCCAGGGTTTCTGTTTGGCCTCCGGTGTATCGATGACACGCTTGCCACGCAGGCCGAATAGGATCAGACCCAGACCGGCGCCGCCAAATACGATGATGAAGATGGTGTTGAATCCGATCATGCCCCAGCGTAAGTCACGGTTAAGCACCGCCTGGTTGGGATCTGAGGGATCGTAGTAGACCGGCACCGGTTGTTGTCTGCGATATAACTTTTGAAGCTGGCGGCCAAGTTGTTGCTGAAAGTCGCCGATATTGTCACTGCCGCCGTGTATCGCCACCCGGTCACCGGTATATTCGACCCCATTCACCTGATAGCGATAGCGGGCCTCGGCTTGGTAAGTGGTAGTGTCGTCTGAACGATGGTGGCTCACCTCTGCCGAGATCAGGGTACCCTGGGCCTGTTCCCAGGAGGCCATCTGCACAGCGTCAAAAACAGAGATCGCCGTTTTATAAATAAAGAAGAGACCAACAGCAAAAAAAGGCAGGCCGAAGATTGCCAGAAGCCAGCTGCGTATACGTTTTTCTCTTCTCATTACCCTGCCTAAAGCGAACTGCCGGTGTTAATTGCGTTGCCTTGATTGTAGGAAATCTGTTTTATCCAAAGTTACTGAGTCTGATTCTGACATGATCACATTCTTACATCGGCCACCAGGCGGCGCAGTTAAGTAAATTCCCAGACTGTGTCTCAGATGAATATGAGGAATACGGGTTACCACCCGTACTCCTCTGGATTGGGATCCTAAGACTGTAACTCTTCCAGCAGGGTGAATATCTCCAGCAGTAACTGCTCCACGGTTTCATCGTATGCACCGAAACTGCCGCTGGCGCAGAGGGTGATCACCGTATCCTTGCTCTCCAGATAGAGCATCTTTGTCTGATAACCCGGATCCTTGCCGCTATGTGAATAGATCGTTTCGCCGCTCTGTTCGATCTCTCTGATATTGATCCCCAGGCCGTAGCTCGAGGGAGGGGTGCCGAGCAGGGAGGGTTGCAGCATCTCTGAACGCATGCTGTCGTTGAGCGCCAGATCGCTGGTCAACAGGCCGCGGATAAAGCGTGCCAGATCCTGGCTGTTGCTCTGGATACCCCCGTCCGCCAGACCATAGTGGCTGTACCAGGGATGGGAATCATAGCGCTCGCCTTCCTCACTGAAGTAGCCGTGAACAAGCCCGGCCTGGCCGATCGCCTCGTCGCCGTGCAGGGTATGCGTCAGGCCGAGTGGATCGATGATGCGTTGGCGAATGGCATGTTGCACGGGTTGTCCGGATACTGCTTCGATGACTAGTGCCGCGAGGATGTAGTTGGAGTTGGAATAGCTGTAGTCGTTGCCGGGCTCAAAGTGCAGTGGCTTGTCGAGGAAATAGGGGAGGGCGTCCGCCTGGGTCCACTGGCGATCGGGGCCCGAGACCAGGAAGAAGTCATTGTCCCACTCCTCCCCATCGTTCTGGAAATCGTAGATCCCGGTGGTGTGATTGAGCAGCATGCGTACGCTCATCTGCTCACTGGATGGGATGCGGTCCGTGATCGCCAGCGGCAGCCAGCGGTGAATCGGATCATCCAGGCCGAGCAACCCATCTCCGGCCATCTGCACCAGGGTGGCGGCCAGGATGGTCTTGCCGGTACTGGCCACATAGAAGCGGTTGTCCTGGCGTACCTGTTCTCCACTGCTGAGGTCGCTGACCCCGGAGACCCCTGAGAAATCGATGTTGCGTCCCTGGATGGTGACCGATATCGCCGGTAGGCCCCGCTCCACCGCCTCATCGAGGACCGCCTGAAACTGCTCATCGGGAGTGACCTGCTGGATGTTGGAGGAGTTGCAACCGGTCAGCATGGAGAGGGTAAGGCTGGTCATGCAGACGATTTGTGTCAGCTGTTTGGTGAAGATCGGTAGTTGTTGAAACATGGTAATTCTCCCATCTGTTGTGTCGTGAAAAGTGTTTTTGGACAGCGGTTGCTGATGGGAGAAGTTTGTGGCAATCCGGCGTATGTTTCGTCCTTCCCTGTAGGGTTGGACTTATTTGTATTCTTTTAGGATCAATAGCTTAGTTTTGGTTGTCTGGAATATCACTGGCGTGTCGGTATTGTGAGGGTGTCTGCCCGGTATGGCGCTTGAAGGCGGTGTAGAAGGCGGACTTCGAGTTGAATCCAGCGTCCAGTGCAATGGTGAGAATATTGCCTCGCTGCACCGAGTCGGTTAAGGCTTGCTTTGCCGCCTCCACCCGATAGCGGTTGACGAAGTCGAAGAAGTGTTGCTCAGCCTGCTCATTGATGATCTGGGAGAGATAGTTGGCGGAGATTTTCAGCTGGGCGGCCAGTTGAGAGAGGTTCAGCTTGCTGTCGAGATAGGGCTTTTGCTCCTCCATGTGGCTCTGCAGATCCGCGAACAGCAGGGAGCTTGTCTCCCTGTCCAGTGCCGATTTCTCGTACTTTTTCTTCTCTTGATCCTGCAACGGTTCCGCTGATGTATCACTTGCGGTTAGCCGCGGTTCAGACGGTTCAGGGTGGGTATGCCGGTTGCGGGAAAATATGGCGGGTTGCCGCAGACCCATATAACCCATGATGTAGATCAGGATCACAATCATGGGATAGTGGATGCCAAGCATCTCCTCATACAGCTCGAATATCCCGATCATAAAGATTTCCGCGATATAGAGCAGATAGAGCAGCGCCAGGGCGATGAGCAGATTTCTCAGCCAGGTAAGACTGATGCGCTCGAGGTAGGAGAACTGCTCCTGGATCTTGTGTCGATGGCGGATCAGTCTGCGGATGGCGATGAAGAGGTAGATCGCCATCTGCAGGATGGATGTGATGCCGACCAGAAAGCCCGAGACCTCCGCCCAGAGTTGCCCGGTCTGGAATGAGTCCCCGTTCGCATAGATAAGTGCGATTAGCTGCTCCCGCTCCAACCCATAGAGCGGGGCAACCACTAAAAAGCCTAAGGCGAACGGGAGGAAATGGAGCCATTGGTTTTGCTTGAATCTATAGTCACCCCTGTCGCTTAGGGCGCGCACATAGAGATAGGTCAGGGGACCGAAGAGATAATCGATATTGAGATCGAAGGCCAGGAGCAGGGGGGCATGGATGAGGTAACGGGAGTGTTCGAGAAACTCGAGTCCCAGGTCGATGGTGAAGACCAGGGTCAACAGGGCCAGAATGCGATGGGCCATCCCGTCGCCTCCCTTTGCGTTGAACAGGATAATCGAAAGAAAGAGTCCATGTGCCGCACCCAGCAACAGGATGACGGCATAGAGGTCGATTGCAGGTTGCATGGTCTAACTGTCGTTCTCTGTGCAAGGCCCTATCTTGGCTGTTTCAACAAGGGAGGCAATCATAACAATCTATTCCGCCTGACTGATAATGGTAGTTTCTACATTCTGTTACAGAGCAATACCTGCGGTAACAGGCAGAACACCCTGATCATGCTAATGTAGAGTTGGCAGGATGCTTACGGTGCTGTGGTTTAGATAGCGTGTAACCAGGGATGGTGCAATGATGATAAGGCATGGGATTTATCTGGTGTGAGGCATTCGATGCAGATCAATACCGAATCGGGACCCGCGAGGATCCTGCTGGTCGAGGACGATGTGGAGCTTGCCGAACTGGTGCAGGAGTATCTGCAGCGCTATGAGTTCGAGGTGAGCCTGGAACACCGTGGCGATACCGCTCCG
>NATW01000110.1 GCA_003094555.1 gamma proteobacterium symbiont of Ctena orbiculata | reverse complement strand
CCGCCGGACGCCGCATGGTTTGCAGCACTCGCACATTGCCATGCTGCAATGGCATATCGAGATAGGGCAGGATATGCCCCTCCGCCATCAACGGGATCAGGTGATCCACATGGGGATAGGGATAGACATAGTGGAGTCGTATCCAGGCCTGCAACTCCCCCAACTCCGCAGCCAATGCCTCCAATTTCGTGGCCACCGGCCTGCCCTGCCAGAAATCGGGTCGGTATTTGATATCCACCCCATAGGCACTGGTGTCCTGGGAGACAACCAACAGCTCCCTGACACCGGATTCCACCAGCCGTCGGGCCTCTAGCATGACCTCCCCGAAAGGCCGGCTCACCAGGGGGCCCCGCAGATCCGGAATAATGCAAAAGCTGCAACTGTGGTTACACCCTTCGGAAATCTTCAGATAAGCATAGTGCCCCGGCGTCAGTTTAATGCCTTGTGGCGGTACCAGGCTGGTAAAGGGATCATGGGGGGGAGGCAGTTGCCGGTGCACAGCCTCCATCACCTCCGCATAGGCATGTGGCCCGGTCACCGCCAGCACCTGAGGGTGCGCATCACGAATACGCCTCTCATCCTTACCCAGACAACCGGTCACGATCACCCTGCCGTTCTCCTGCAGCGCCTCACCGATCGCATCCAGGGACTCATCCACCGCCGCGTCGATGAAACCGCAGGTATTCACCAGCACCAGGTCGGCGCCATCATAACTGGCGGAAAGCTCGTACCCTTCGGCACGCAACCTGCTCAGTATCTGTTCCGAATCGACCAGGTTTTTGGGGCAGCCCAGGCTGACAAAACCAATTTTGGGTGGGGTTTCAGACATCTTTTCTGGTTCAGTAATCGAGCCGGTAGAGCTCACGACGATATCGCATGACCTGTTCATCACCCGCATCCAGTTGATCCAGCACGGCACGCATGGATCGACGCGCGACCCCCTTGCGATAGTCAGGATGACTGCGGGTGATCTCAAGCAGCAGGTCGAGAGCCGGCTCTAAATCGTCTCCGATCAGATGAACCGCGGCGAGTTGATAGAGTGTCTCGGCATCCCTGGGCTCTGTTTCCAGGCGTTGCCGCAGAAGGGCCGGTTCATCCGCATCCTCTGCGGTCACGATGATATCCAGATGTGCCAGCAGGTTACGTACCTCCACCGCCTCTTGTGCCTGCTCCGGTAGCGCACTCAACAGGGCATGGGCATCACGAAAGCGTTGCTGACGCATGAGAATCTTGCTCATCAATGCCGGTAAGGCGAGATTTTCCGGATCGGCCACCACCGCCTCGGCGAGCAATTGCAAGGCTTTTTCCGGCGCTCCCCCCTGCCATGCAGCTATCGCCTCACGACTGATGGGATCGAGCTGCCTCTGTACATATTTCTCTACAATCAGTGGATAGTCGGATTCCGCCTGCACACCATGATATTCAGCCACCATCTCACCCAGATGGAATAGCTTGAATGAGGGCAGACTGCGTACCCCAAACCGTTCGGCCAAGGGTTTCTGTTCATCGGTATTTATCGACACCAGCAGAAAGCGCCCCTGGTAACGGTTCGCCAGATCGACCAGGATCTCACGCTGTTTCAGTGAGGGCCCCACCCAGGGTGCCCAGAAGTCGGCTATCACCAATCCCTGTTTGGAATTCTCAACCACCAGCCGGTCAAAATTGTCAGCAGTCCCCTCCAGGATATACGCCACATCGCTCATTTAAGTGAGCAGACCCATGAGCGAGTCACTGGCATAGTCACGCCCCATCTCGACGACTATGGTTTCCGTGATCTCCAGATCACCCGTGTGCAGATGCGGCAATAGCTGTTCTGCGATCTGTTGCACGATCAACATCCCCGCCCGGTTGGGGTCGCTCTCTGGCAGCTTGTCGATATTTTGTCCCAGAAGCTGTAAATACTCTGCAAAGGATTGTGTCTGGCCGGATTGCTCAAGTGCCTGAAAATCCGGGGTAAAACTAATATGCAATTCGCGACCCGGTTGCTCGGGATCATCCAGCACACCAATCTTCAAAGGACCCTCTATCAGCATCCGCTTCTCCGTATTTCAAGTTCAATTGCCGCACATGTTAATACGATCAGGGATATCATCAAAGTGACCTCACTAAAAACAAATACTTAGATACTCCTGGGTATTTTCAGGCAGATTTCTCCGCTTTCAACACCCAATAAAGTATGCGACCATGTGTTGCAGTTGTTTGCTGCAGTTCCACTCAATCCGCCTTGGCTGGCCTACCGATTGATTGGATATCGACATGCAGCAACGGTCGGCTCGTCTTAATAGTGAGCTGCCGACCTCTGTAGTTTGTGAGGTGTAAGAATGAAAAACTGCAAGATTTGCCGCTTCAGCAAAGTCTGCAACGACCTACCAGGAATCTGTATTCTGTTTCAATACCTGGCGGTGGGGGTGGTCATTGTCTCCATAGGTTTCCTCTTTGTCACCCAGGAGATATTGGTTTAGGCCGCGCTAGCGCCTGAATCCAGTCAGTCCACGGCTAAGTACCCGTCATGGGCCAGCGGGCATCCATCGATTGTGGTTGATTTCGCTGTTTCATCAGTTCTGCGGCGCGGGTGATCGACGATTCCCGCTCGGATTCCCCACGGCCTTTCAATAGTAACATCGCATCGAGTAGGGAAACCTCTTGAACATCATAGAGAGGGAGCTGATTTTCAATAATAATTTCTTTATTAATCATGGCACTGCCTATGTTTATTAATCCTCCTACTTAAAGATATGTTAGACCTTTATAAAAATAATGCAAATCCGCTATGATGCGACCTCCAGGGTCCCAGCAAAGTCGAGCTGTCATATGGTGGAAAATGAGATCGTTTTAATCGGTATTGGTGAGGTGGGCTGTGCGCCGGCAAGCTTACAATGGGCACGCTCCCGTGCCGAACGTCTACGCCACTATCAACCGCTACTGTTGGTACTAGAGCAGTGTATGACTGAGGGCTGAGAAATGGGTGCGTTGAAACTAAAGATCACCCCACAAAGCCGGGTCAAGATGCACTTTTCCCTGACCTTGCCGGATGCTACGGAAATCATCTCAACCTATGGCGATGAACCCTTGGACTTCACCCTGGGTGAGGACACTATGGAACAGATGCTGGAGTTCGCCTTATTGGGTCTGCGTACAGGTGACGAACAGGACCTGCTGGTATCGGGGGATGATGTCTACGGACCAAGAGACGACACCCTGATCCACTGGCTGGAGAGGCAGGAGTTTGCCCCGGATCAATCCCTGAATCCGGGTGAAATCATCGCCTTTTCCACCCCCGAAGGAGAGGAGCTTGCCGGTACTGTGCTGCAGGTCGAGGGTGAGCGTGTCCAGATCGACTTCAACCACCCGCTGTCGGGCAGGCAATTCCGTTATAGAGTCACCATCCTTGACGTTGAACAAGCCCAGGATCCGGATGGGAACGACACCAGCACGACCGGTTCCAACATATCATAGAGAAAACCCAGGTTACCCATGAAGCAAACTCATCAGATACTGCTCGCCAATCCCAGAGGCTTCTGTGCCGGTGTCGACCGTGCCATCGAGATCGTGGAACGTGCACTGGAACTGCTTGGTGCCCCTATCTATGTCCGCCACGAGGTGGTGCATAATCGTTTTGTGGTCGAGAGCCTGCGGGATCGCGGTGCCATCTTCGTGGATGAACTGGATGATGTACCAGACGGCCATACTGTTATTTTCAGTGCCCACGGCGTCCCCCAATCAGTGCGTGAAGAGGCAAAACAGCGGCAACTCAGGATTTTCGACGCCACCTGCCCACTGGTGACAAAAGTACATCTCGAAGTCGCCCGCCGCTGTCGAGACGGTTATGAAGTGATCTTAATTGGTCACAGAGGGCATCCCGAGGTGGAGGGCACCATGGGGCAATGCATGGCTGATACCGATACCAGCCGCATTCACTTGGTGGTTACCCGCGAAGATGTGGAAGAGCTGGAAATCGGACACCCCGAGCATATCGCTTTCGTTACTCAAACCACCCTCTCCATCGATGATACGCAACAGATCATCAACGCCCTGCAACAGCGTTATCCGAACATTATCGGGCCCAAAAAGAACGATATCTGCTATGCCACACAAAATCGCCAGGATGCGGTCAAGGCACTCGCCAAACAGTGTGACCTGGTATTGGTGGTGGGATCCCCCAACAGCTCCAATTCCAATCGGCTGAGAGAGATCGCCGAAAAGAACGGT
>NATW01000109.1 GCA_003094555.1 gamma proteobacterium symbiont of Ctena orbiculata | reverse complement strand
ATGTGAAACGCATCATCAACGAGCCGACCGCCGCGGCACTGGCTTACGGCATGGACAAGAAGCGGGGTGATCAGACCCTGGCGGTCTATGACCTGGGTGGTGGTACCTTCGATATCTCCATCATTGAAATCGCCGAGATCGATGGCGAGCATCAGTTCGAAGTACTCTCCACCAATGGTGATACCTTCCTCGGTGGTGAGGATTTCGACATGCGTATCATCGATTATCTTGTTGACGAGTTCAAAAAGGATCAGGGTTTCGATCTGCGCAACGATCCGCTGGCCCTGCAGCGCCTGAAAGAGGGTGCCGAGAAGGCCAAGATCGAACTCTCCTCCAGCCAGCAGACCGACATCAATCTGCCCTATGTCACGGCGGATGCCAGCGGTCCCAAGCATCTGAACATCAAGCTGACCCGTTCCAAACTGGAGTCGTTGGTGGAAGATCTGGTCGTGCGTACCATCGAGCCCTGTAAAACAGCCCTCAAGGACGCCGGCATCGATGCCTCCAAGATCGATGAGGTGATCCTGGTCGGTGGTCAGACCCGGATGCCGAAAGTGCAGGAGGCAGTGAAGGGATTCTTCGGTAAAGAGCCGCGTAAGGACGTCAATCCGGACGAGGCTGTGGCCATCGGAGCGGCGATTCAAGGCGGTGTATTGGGTGGTGATGTCAAAGATGTCCTGCTGCTCGATGTGACCCCGCTTTCGCTGGGTATCGAGACTCTGGGTGGCGTCATGACCAGGCTGATCGAGAAGAATACGACCATTCCCACGAGTGCTTCGCAGGTCTTCTCCACCGCGGACGACAACCAGACGGCGGTGACCGTACATGTCCTGCAGGGTGAACGTGAGCAGGCCGGGGCCAACAAATCCCTGGGCCGTTTTGATCTGAGCGACATACCTCCCGCACCTAGGGGTGTACCGCAGATCGAGGTCAGCTTCGACATCGATGCCAACGGTATTCTGAATGTCTCCGCCAAGGACAAGGCCACCGCTAAGGAGCAGTCGATCGTGATCAAGGCCTCTTCCGGTCTCAGCGACGATGAAGTCGATCGGATGGTCAAGGATGCGGAGGCCCATGCGGACGAGGACCGTAAGTTCCATGAACTGATCGGCGCCCGCAACCAGGCGGACAGCATGATTCACGCCACCAAGAAGTCGATGGAAGAGCTCGGTGAGGAGAAACTCGAGGCGGGTGAAAAAGAGGCCATCGAGAGCGCCATCAAGGATCTCGAGGAGGTCATGAAGGGCGACGACAAGGATGCCATCGAGGCCAAGACCAAGGTCCTGGCGGAGGCTTCTGGTAAGATGGCGGAACGGCTCTATGCCGAGAAGGGTGCCGATGCTGAAGCCGCTGCCGCGGATAGCGGTGCGACCGGGTCGGATAGCGCCCCGGATGCGGGCGGAGATGATGTGGTCGATGCCGAGTTTGAAGAGGTCAAGGACAATAAAAACTAGTCAGGGATACTAGTCTCAGAAACCGTGCATCGGCATCCCTGCCGATGTGCGGTTTTTGGCATTCTGCGAGCGGGAAAGTGTTACCTGCATTGGTGCAGTTGGATGGATGATGAATGTGGACAGATAACGGTAGTAAAAGATAACAACCATGGCTAAACGCGATTATTACGAAGTTCTGGGCGTCAACAAGAACGCCAGTGAGGCCGATATCAAAAAGGCCTATCGACGCCTGGCCATGAAATACCATCCGGACCGGAATGCCGGGGATACCGGGGATGATGCGGAAGTGAAATTCAAAGAGGCCAAGGAGGCCTATGAAATCTTGACCGATGCGCAGAAGCGGGCAACCTATGACCAGTTCGGACACGCCGGTGTCGATCCCAGCATGGGAGGCGGCTTCGGTGGCGGTAATGCCAATTTCTCAGATATCTTCGGTGACGTGTTCGGGGATATCTTCGGTGGCGGACGGGGAGGTGCCGGCGGCTCGCGGGTACATCGTGGCGCCGATCTGCGTTACAACCTGCAACTCTCCCTGGAAGATGCGGTAGCGGGTACCACTGTCAAGATCAGGGTGCCGACCCTGGTGAAGTGTGATGTCTGTGCCGGGAGTGGCGCACGCAAGGGAAGCTCCCCCAAGACCTGTGATACCTGTGGCGGTCATGGTCAGGTGCGCATGCAGCAGGGCTTCTTTTCCGTCCAGCAGACCTGCCCCCGCTGCCATGGCAAAGGGACCATGATCGAGGATCCCTGTCCCAGCTGTCATGGGCAGGGACGAATACAGGAGCACAAGACACTCTCGGTCAAGGTGCCGCCCGGTGTCGATTCCGGTGACCGCATCCGCCTGGCCGGTGAAGGGGAGGCAGGGGAGCATGGCGGTCCGCCCGGGGATCTCTATGTACAGGTCGCCGTCAAGCCCCACGACATCTTCAGTCGCGAGGATAACCATCTCTATTGTGAAGTGCCGATAAGCTTTGCCATCGCGGCCCTGGGTGGTGAGTTGGAGGTGCCTACCCTGGACGGTAAAGTGATTCTGAAGATTCCCGCGGGTACCCAGACGGGGCGCCTGTTCCGGATGCGTGGCAAGGGTGTCAAACCGGTGCGAGGTGGCCCGATGGGCGATCTGATGTGCCGGGTGTTGGTCGAGACGCCGGTCAAGCTGACCAGTGAGCAGGAGGAGCTGATCAAACGCCTTGACGAGTCCATGAAGAAGGGCGGCGCAAAGCACAGCCCGCACTCCACCAGCTGGGTTGATGGCGTGAAAAATTTCTTTGAAAACATGGGTTTTAAATAAGGGGCGAATGGGATGACAAGAATCGCAGTGGTTGGCGCAGCAGGACGCATGGGCAGATCCCTGGTAGCAGCTGTAAATGAGACAGAAGGGCTGGTACTGGGTGCGGCGACCGAGCGCCGGGAGTGTCAATTCATCGGCCAGGATGCGGGTGTATTGGCAGGTGTCGGCCATCTCGATGTCCCCCTGGTAGCGGATCTGGACACTGTGGTTGATGATTTTGATGTGGTGATCGACTTTACCGCGCCTGCCGCCACCCTGACCCATCTGGGGATATGCCGTGAGGCGGGCAAGCGCATGGTGATTGGCACCACCGGCCTGAATGAGGATGAGAAACAGGTCCTGGGCAGTGGCGCCGATGAAATCGCAATCGTATTTGCTCCGAATATGAGTGTTGGGGTCAACCTCAGCTTCAAACTGGTGGAAATGGCGGCCAAGGTGCTGGGGGATGATGCGGATGTGGAGATTATCGAGGCCCACCATCGGCACAAGGTCGATGCACCTTCCGGTACTGCATTGAGATTGGGTGAAGTGGTAGCGGATGCTCTAGGTCGGGATTTGCATGAGTGTGCTGTCTATGGCCGGGAGGGAAAGACCGGTCCCCGGGATGGCAAGACCATCGGCTTCGAGACCATCCGTGCAGGGGATGTGGTTGGTGAACACAGTGTCTGGTTTGCCATGGAGGGAGAGCGGATAGAGGTTGTACACAAGGCCTCGAACCGGATGAATTTCGCCCGTGGCGCAATGCGTGCCGCCGGATGGGTGGTTGACCAGCCCCGGGGACTTTTCGATATGCAGGATGTGTTGGGCCTGAGATAGCCCATGGCCATCTCAAATCTATCCCGCGGCAGTACCTTTCTACTCCTGTTCACGCTGTTCGTTGCTGGTTGCAGTGACCGGCCGTTGAGTCCGGAGGAGCAGCTTCGCAACATACTGAGTGAGGCGGAGAGCTATCTGGAAGCCCGTGATCTCTCTTCCGCAATGGAATTCGTCGATCCCGCTTATGAGGACAGGAGCGGACGCGACTTCAGGGCGCTCAAGGCGATGCTGCTTAGCTATTTCATGCGCCACAAATCGATCCATATCGTCTCCAAAATCGATCAGATCGATCTGCGAGCTGAAAATGAGTCAGAGGTTGTGCTCTTCGCCGGACTCGCTGGCTCTTCTCAGGAAGCGGTGATGGCACCGGCACAATGGCGTGGGGATTTACTGCGTCTACAACTGCTGTTCAAACGCGGTGATGGTGACGATTGGCGGTTACGGATGGCGGAGTGGCGCCGGGCAACACCGCAGGATTTTTCCTTTTAGATCAGACATCCCAATTCGCTGCGGTATCTAAACATGACCGCTCAGGCTTGGCACTCCTTTCGCAATGCTTATTGAAAAAAATCCACCCGGAGCCAGGAACAACCTGGGTCCTGGCCCGGAATCTGCATTCATATTGTCGACTGAAAGCGACAACTACAGGTTTAGCCATGGTACAGATAGCATTCATGCCCCAGGTTCAGGGGGACAAGCCTACATCCGCAACCCCTGGTAAGGGGGGTGATCTCATCGCTCAGGTCACGGCAAACGGAGAGATTGTCGGGGCTAGCTTCGATCAAGCCCTGCAGGAGCTGTTGATGACTCAGGGTGAAGAGGGTGTAGTGTTGCTATCCCTGGCTACGGCAACCGCAGATCCCCTCCAGACCCAGGCGATAACGGCTCAACATGGCAGTCTATTGCCGCTGCAACTCCATCTGGACGGCAAACCCTTGCCGCTTCTGATATCCCAGCAACAGGCCCTATTGAGTGGGCCGGCAATGGAGGGGGTGGCGCTTGCAAAGCCCCTGCAGACCCAACCCCAACTGATGCAACCTGAGTTTCTGGTGCAGCGGCTGATCGAGAATGGTCAACCCCAGCCGCTGAAAATTGAACTCAGTGAACTGGGTAAGCAGTTGTTGGAATCGGGTAGACCGGTTGAAACCCCTGGACAGTTAACAGCGGTTTCACTGCAACCATCAGTCAATTCATCCACGGGTATCAGGCCATCGATTGTCATGCCTCTGGATATCCCGGTCGGTCAGGCGGGATGGGACAGGGCGGTGGGTGAACGTATTCAATGGATGGTGGGTCAGAACATCCAACAAGCGGAAATCAAGCTGAATCCTCCCCATCTGGGGCCGCTGGAGATAAAGATTTCCCTGCAAAATGATCAGACCAGTGTCACCTTTGTCGCCACTCAAGCCCCCACACGTGATGCCATTGAGGCATCGATACCACGCCTGCGGGAGTTGTTTGGTGAGATCAACCTCAACCTTGCCAATGTGGATGTGGGTCAACATCAGGCCGGTGAGTCTGCCCGCGACAGGGGGGCCGAGTCTGATGCTAACGGCAGTTCCGGGGGTGATCTGCCAACCCAGGAAGCAGCCACTGCAGAGAGTCGAACATGGATAATGGGTGGCGATGGTCTGTTGGATACCTACGCCTAGGGTTGGCTAAAACCACCCGACCTCAAAATCCCTCCTCAAGCGCCTTCCTTGACAGGCTGTAAACCGGAAAATATTGGGTTTCAGCCTGTGAAAACATTTGTGACCTGGCCGTAAACTCCTTCATCTATTCCCAAGTTCTGCCATTTTTGCTATTTCAAACTGGACGGCAGTAGGCGAGAATGGTTTCCTGAGAGGAGGAACTACGGAACGTCTATGCGATTCATAAAACTCTTTATTGTCATCCTGATCATGCTGCTGGGTGCAGTCTTCACTGTCCTCAATGCCGATCCTGTTGAGGTCAACTACTATTTTGGCCGCCGGGAGATTCCTTTATCGTTGATACTGACCATCGCCTTGGGGTTTGGTGTGGTATTGGGTGTCTTGGCCGGAATGGGCAAGGTATTGGGACTCAAGCGGGAAATCCACAAGCTTAAACGGCGCAGTCAACTGGTGAGTGAAGAGGTCAATAATCTTCGTGCCCTACCTTTGAAGGAGCAGTGAGCGTTGCAATGTACTTTAAGCCCTATCAAGGTTGCGCAGTTTGTGTGGTTACCGAGGTGACAGGTGGTTGAGTTATTGCTTTTATTGCTACCAGTAGCCGCTGCCTCCGGTTGGTATACGGCGCGGCGCGGTATGGCCAGTAAAACGCAGAAGCAGCCACCACAGATAGCCCCGGTCTATTTCAAGGGTCTTAACTATCTGCTAAATGAACAGCCTGACAAGGCAATCGATCTGTTCATCGAATTATTGGACGTGGATAGCGATACGGTCGAAACCCACCTTGCCCTGGGTAACCTGTTCCGGCGGCGGGGTGAAGTGGATCGGGCCATCCGTATCCATCAGAACCTGATAGCCAGGCCCAGCTTGAATCGTGAGCAGAGAGCGCAGGCCTTGCTTGAATTGGGTCAGGACTATATGCGCGCCGGTCTGTTTGATCGTGCCGAAAACCTGTTCCTCGAATTGACCGAACTGAAACTCTATAACGAGCAGGCCTATATCTACCTGTTGGAGATTTACCAGCAGGAGAAAGAGTGGCAGCGCTGCCTGGATGTGGCTGAGAAGATATCGGCATCCCACTACCCCTCACGACCTAACGCGGTTGCCCATTTCTATTGTGAACTGGCTGAGCAGATGTTGAGCCAGCAGAATGTATCGGCTGCGGAGGGTTATCTCAAACGTGCCCAGCAGGTACAGCGAAGCAATGTGCGGGCGTTGCTATTACAGGCCGAGATCGAATATACCCGGGGAGACTGCCGATCGGTGGTCAAATTGTTACAGCAGGTTGAGGACAACGATCCCATCTATCTTTCCGAGGTGCTGCCCAGGCTGGTTGAATGCTATAGAAAACTTGGCAGACAGCCTGAGCTGTTCGAATATCTGCAACAGCTCTATCAACGTCACCATTGCACGGAAGCGATGATGATACTCTCCGAGATGATTGTCGAAAAAGAGGGTGCGGGGGCGGCTGTGGATGCCTTGCTCAGACATCTGGAAGAGACACCTGACTTAAAAGGCCTGGAGCGCTTGGTCAGATTGAATCTGCAGAGAAGTGAGGAGAGTCCCAAGGAGGCCCTGGAGGTGCTGCTGATATCGGTGATGAAGCTACTTGAAAAACAGCCCGCCTATCAGTGTGATCACTGTGGTTTTACAGCGAAAAAACTACATTGGCACTGCCCCAGTTGCAAGACATGGGGTGAGATCAAGCCGCAACAGGGATTGACGCGCAGCTTTAAGGCAAATGCGCTGACGTGATGATCGATCCGAATTCTCGGATCCCAACTACAACAGAATGGTGGAAACAACATGAATACCAGTGATTCAAGGGTCATTGTTGCACTTGATTATCCAGATCAGGATAGGGCCCTTGCGCTTGTGGATCGCTTGGATCCCTCACTTTGTCGGCTCAAGGTTGGCAAAGAGATGTTTACCCGTCTCGGTCCTACTTTTGTCGAAGTGCTTAGAGGCCGCGGCTATGATGTTTTTCTCGACCTGAAGTTTCATGATATTCCCAATACTGTAGCGGCGGCCTGCGATGCAGCGGCTGATCTCGGGGTATGGATGATGAATCTGCATGCATCCGGCGGTCGCAGGATGATGAAGACAGCTCGCGAACGTCTGGAGGCCAGGAACACTCGCCCGCTTCTGGTCGCAGTTACCATTCTTACCAGTCTGACCGGTGAAGAGATCCAGGATATCGGTTTTTCCGGGGACCCAGCGCAGAATGTCTCCCGCTTGGCCAAGTTGACACAGCAAGCGGGGCTGGATGGTGTTGTCTGCTCCCCCAGGGAGGCTGAAATGTTGCGTAGCGAGCTGGGTGATGCATTTCTTCTGGTGACTCCCGGTGTACGGCCTAAACAAGCGGTTCAGGATGATCAGCGCCGTGTGATGACACCGGCCGATGCGATACATGCTGGTTCCAGTTACCTGGTGGTGGGACGACCGATTACGGCAGCGGCCGACCCTATCGTGGCACTGCAGTCGATCAACCAGGAGATTGCATCCAGCTTGTGACTGTAAGGGACCTCATTCGAAGAACTCTGTATGATATAGGTTGCGATACTAGGGGTGTTGAGTCACCTGAATGCGGGTAATTGAACGGCCCGATGTGTACAAGGATTCAGAGGAGTGGTAATGAAAAAGATACGTAAAGCGGTTTTTCCTGTAGCTGGGATGGGCACCCGTTTTTTACCCGCAACCAAGGCCAATCCCAAGGAGATGCTGCCGGTAGTAGACAAGCCTTTGATTCAATATGCCGCCGAGGAGGCGGAAGAGGCGGGTGTGACATCACTGGTATTTGTCACAGGTAGAAACAAACGCTCCATTCCCGATCATTTCGACAAGGCATACGAATTGGAGAGTGAACTGAAGGAGGCGGGAAAGACTGAGCTGTTAGAGAAGGTACAGAACGTCCTACCCGCTGATGTGAGCTGTATCTATCTCAGGCAGGCAGAAGCCCTGGGGCTTGGCCATGCCGTGCTCTGTGCGGAATCCGTGGTGGCGGACGAGCCATTTGCGGTAATCCTGGCGGATGATCTGATTTCTGGTGAAGATGGCGTAGGCGCCATCGCTCAAATGGCCGAGATCTATGAGCGTTATCAGTGCAGTGTGATATTGGTAGAGGAGGTTCCGCGCGAGGAGACTGGCAAGTATGGCATCGTGGAGGTAGAGGAGGACGATGGCGAAACGGCCATCATGACATCCATCGTCGAAAAGCCGAAACCGGAGGAGGCTCCATCCAATCTTGCGGTGGTCGGACGCTACATCCTTACGCCGCGTATCTTCGACTTGATCAAGAAGACTGGTGAGGGGGCCGGCGGTGAAATCCAGCTGACTGATGCCATTGCCGAGCTATTGAAGTTTGAAAAGGTCCGGGTCTATCGGGTGAAAGGCAAACGCTATGATTGCGGAAGTAAACTCGGTTATCTTGAGGCAACCGTCGAGTATGGTTTGTCACACAATGAGCTAGGGGAAGAATTTCGTAATTATCTCAGCGAGTTATCAAAGGACCTATAAGAATAAAGGCCGCTATCCAGCGGCCTTTTTACTAACTGGTACTCCCTAGGGGACTCGAACCCCTGTTACCGGCGTGAGAGGCCAGCGTCCTAACCACTAGACGAAGGGAGCAGTTTCTCACGAAAGGCGGTATTATACTGACTTGGTTGCCAGGCTCAATCACCTGGTTAAAAAAATAGTTCAGTGGTCGTACCCTTGAAACAAACTGCCAAGTGGCTGAAATCGAAATTCTCCGGATTGATCAGCAATTCTACTCCCCCAGCCGGATCGGATAGAAGTGGCTCGGTGATGCCTATTGTCATTGCCCGGGACAGTCATACCATATCCCGGGCGAATATCAGCCGCAACGCCATAAGAGTCCTGACTCAGTTGCAAAGTGCCGGTTACGAGGCGTACCTGGTAGGCGGGGGTGTGCGCGACCTGCTGCTTGGCCGTGAGCCCAAGGATTTCGACGTGGCTACCAATGCCTTGCCGGAGGAGGTCAAGTCGGTTTTTAAAAACTGTCGCTTGATAGGCCGGCGCTTTCGTCTCGCGCATGTCTACTTCGGTCGCGAGATTATCGAAGTTGCCACATTTCGCAGTAACCGGCAGCCTGAGCAGGATGGGGAGCGCCACGCAGAGAACGGCATGATACTGCGTGACAACGTCTACGGCACCGTTGAAGAGGATGCCCAGCGCCGGGATCTCACCATCAATGCGCTCTACTATGATGTGGGGGATTTCACGGTCATCGATTTCGCCGACGGTATGTCGGATCTTCAAAACGGGGTGATACGCCTGCTGGGTGATGCGGAGAGTCGCTACAGGGAAGATCCGGTACGACTTCTGCGGGCAATACGTTTTGCCGCCAAGCTGGGATTTATCATCGATCCGGAAACGGAATCGCCAATCCAGAGTCTTGCTCCGTTGCTCAGCGATGTGCCTTCCGCCAGGCTCTATGAAGAGGTGCTGAAGCTCTTTCTTGGCGGTTCTGCATTGGCATCGTTCGAGAAGCTGCGCCACTATGGTCTGTTTGGGCAGCTCTTTCCCGCTACCGATGAGGCGCTCTCCCACGAAGACCATGATTTTCCCATAACCTTCGTCAATCGGGGTTTGAATAACACCGATACGCGTCTGCAGCAGGATAAATCGGTTACCCCTGCATTCCTTTTTGCGGTGTTACTGTGGGAGCCGGTAAGGCTTGGTTACGAGGCGCTGCTGACACAGGATCTCCTTCCCGCGGAGGCGCTACAGACAGCGGCCAATGATGTCTTGAGAGAGCAAATCAAGCATGTATCGATTCCGAAACGATTCAGTTATCCGATGCGCGATATCTGGCAGTTGCAACCACGCTTCGAGCAACGCCAGGGTAAGCGGCCCTATCGACTCTTGAGTCACCCCAGATTCCGTGCCGCCTACGATTTTCTCCTGCTGCGTGCGGAGGCGGGTGAAGTTGAGCTCGAACTGTCGAAGTGGTGGACCGAATTCCAACATGCCAATAGTGAGCAGAAGCAGAACATGTCAGGGCAGGGACGTCGTGGCAGAGGTCGCCGCAGGAAAAGGCGAGGCAAGAATAGCCAGAGTAACAAGCCGAGCGATGAGTAAGGTTCAATCGGTAATTGCCTATATCGGTTTAGGCAGCAATCTGGAAAATCCCATTCAGCAGGTTGAAACAGCGCTCCAGGAGCTGACTGAATTGAAGGATTCGTCCCTGCTTGTGCAGTCGTCGTTGTATCGAACAGAACCGATTGGTCCGCAACACCAGCCAAGCTACATCAATGCCGTTGCTGCATTGATTACCGTGTTGGATGCGGAGGGGCTGCTGGAACAATTACAGGCTATCGAACTGGCCCACCGGCGGGTTCGTGAAGGTGAGCGATGGGGGCCGCGTACCCTCGATCTTGATCTGCTGATGTATGGCAGGGCGACGATCGATACACCAGGTCTACAGGTCCCGCATCCAGAGATGGCAAACCGGGCATTTGTTCTAATACCGCTGAGTGAGATCGCCCCGATCGATATGGATATCCCTGGCATGGGCAGGTTGCAGGATCTGTTGTTGAGCTTGTCTGGAGAGGGTGTTGAACGGCTGGTCTGAGAAGCCAAACTTTATCGTTGTGGAAGGGCCTGTCGGGGTTGGAAAAACCAGTCTGGTACAACGTTTGGCAAACCATTTTGGCAGTGATGTGTTACTTGAGGGAGCGGAAGAGAATCCCTTTCTACAACGTTTCTATCAAAATCCGCGGGAAGCCGCATTGCCGGCGCAACTCTTTTTTCTGTTTCAGCGCAGTCGTCAGTGGAACGATCTGTCTCAGGGCGATATGTTCCGACAACACCTGATTGCAGACTTCATGCTTGAAAAGGATCGTCTGTTTGCACAGATCAATCTTGATCCTGATGAGCTGCAACTCTATGAGCAGGTCTATGATCGTCTGACACTGGACGCGCCACCGCCTGAACTGGTGGTCTATCTTCAAGCGCCCGTCGATGTGCTGATGAAGCGTATAAAACAACGTGCCCGGCCAGTGGAAAGAAAAATCGAAACAGACTATCTACGGCGGCTGTGTGATGCCTATGCCGATTTCTTTCACCATTATGATCGTTCTCCGCTCCTCATCGTAAATGCGGCAGAGATCAATCCTCTGCAAAGGGAACAGGATTTTCAATTGCTGTTAGAGCATATCTGCGATGGCGGTGCTGAAAGGCGCCGTTATCTGAATCTTAGCGGGTTTTCCCTCTGAACCTGTTTTTTGGCAAGGAAATAGCGGATTTCGGTGCGGCAGGCAGCACCCTACGCCTTGAATAAATGTAGGGTGCGGCTTGCCGCACCGTACAACAGTAAACCCTTCGCGAACAGTGTTAACAGCCTATATACTGTGCCAGAATCCCCGGTTGGCCGCAGATTCAACGCATCGAGACACTATGAGTAAAAAAACTATTACCGTCAGAAGTTTGCTTGAGATGAAATCCGCTGGTGAGAAGATATGTGTATTGACCAGCTACGATGCCAGCTTCACACGCCTTGTTGAAGAAGCTGGTGTCGAAGTGATTCTGGTGGGTGACTCTCTCGGTATGGTGATCCAGGGGCAAGAGAGTACCTTGCCGGTAACCCTGGATGAGATGATCTACCATACCCGCAATGTGGCAAGAGCCAGGGATAGTTCTCTGCTCATAGCCGATATGCCGTTCATGAGTTACCGTTCACCAGGGCTGGCCATGGAATCGGCGGGCAGGCTGATGAAAGAGGGTGGCGCCCACATGGTTAAACTGGAAGGCGGGGCGACTCAGCTGGAGGCGATTCGCCAGCTTGCATCTCAGGGAATCCCGGTGTGTGGACACCTTGGACTGCTGCCGCAATCTGTACATAAGCTGGGTGGTTATCGTGTCCAGGGACGTGAAAAACGGGATGCGAGCCTGATCCGCGAAGATGCCCGGTTACTGCAGGAGGCTGGTGTCGATATGCTGGTGCTGGAGTGTGTGCCGGATCAGTTGGCGGCACAGGTCGCCAAAGAGATGAGCATACCTGTGATCGGCATTGGTGCCGGACCCGATTGCGATGGACAGGTACTGGTGCTGTACGACATGTTGGGAATCAACCCCCGTCCACCCCGTTTTGTGAAGAATTTTCTGCAATCCGGCAGGACCATCCAGGAGGCACTGCATGCCTATGTGGATGCCGTGAAGTCCGGTGAATTCCCAACTGCCGAGCACAGTTTCAAGTGAGCAACGGGATGGAGACGGTTTCTGACATTGAACGGCTACGTCAGCGCATCGGTAGCTGGCGCAAGGCGGGGGAGAGGATCGGTTTTGTGCCAACCATGGGTAATCTTCATGCAGGACACCTGGCGTTGGTGGATGCTGCCAAGGGGCAGTGTGATAGAAGCGTGGTCAGCATCTTCGTCAATTCCATGCAGTTTGGTGAGGGAGAGGATTTCGATAGTTACCCGCGTACCCTGAAAGAGGATCAACACAAGCTGGAGCAGGCCGGTGTCGATCTGCTTTTCGCTCCTTCGGGGACAACGATCTACCCCCAGGGCAATCAAGCGCAAACCCGGGTGGAAGTGCCGGAACTCTCCGATATTCTCTGTGGAGCCAGCCGCCCGGGTCATTTTGTGGGCGTTGCAACAATTGTTTGCAAACTCTTCAACTATGTACAACCGGATTTGGCAGTGTTCGGTGAGAAGGATTATCAGCAGTTGATGGTGATCCGGCGCATGGTTGCGGATTTAGCTATACCCGTAAAGATCGTCGGGTTACCCACTGTCAGGGAGGCGGATGGACTGGCGAAGAGCTCTAGAAACGGCTATCTGTCAGTGGATGAGAGGAAACAGGCGCCAAAACTCTATGAAATCCTCAATACCACTGCTGAGTCATTGAGGAGTGGTGAACGAAATTATGCTCTTTTGGAGTCAAATGGCGCCGATATGCTTCGATCTGCAGGATTTAAGCTGGATTATTTTACCATTCGTCGGGCTGATGACCTGGCTCTACCAGGCCGGGAAGATCAACATCTGGTGATTCTCGCAGCAGCCTATATGGGAACTACACGACTGATAGATAATCTAAATGCTGCATAGCAACAATTCCTTATTGATAGGCAGGACAAGATCGCGGATAATCCACCGTTACCTTGTTTGGTTGACCCCGGGTCGATCTGAACCGGGACAATGGTTAACATAGACATTCATCCAAGATAGGGCACGAAATCAATGCAGCTGACAGTACTTAAGTGCAAGCTACATCGAGCATGTGTGACTCACTCCGAGCTTGATTATGAAGGCTCCTGTGCCATTGATGCCGATCTTATGCGGTTGGCAGGTATCCATGAGTACGAACAGATCCAGATCTATAACGTGACCAATGGGGAACGTTTCACGACCTACGCCATACTGGCAGAGGCGGGATCGCGGGTGATTTCGGTCAATGGTGCAGCCGCGCATAAGGCCGAGCCAGGGGATAGAGTCATCATCTGTGCCTATGCAGGGCTGGACAGTGAGGAGATGGCGAGTTTCAAACCCTCGCTGGTCTATCTCGATGAGGAAAACAAGGTAATCGGTACTGGCAATGCGATACCGATTCAGGCCGCATAAAGAGAGCAGATAGTTATCGACTATCTACAGACCCGGCTCATCCATGGCTGTCTGGTAGAGCTCCAGATAGTGCTGGGCGCTGGCTTCCCAGCTGAAATCCTGTTGCATACCGGTTCGGGCAAGTATCTCCCAGTCTGTTGAGGATCGACGATAGAAATTAATTGCGTGCTCAACCGCCCCCCACAAACTGCTTGCATCCGCATTCTCAAATACGAACCCGGTCGCACTGCCGTTGGCGAGGGTTGATGGATTTACATCGACCACTGTATCCGCCAGACCACCGGTGCGTCTTACGATGGGTACGGTGCCGTATCTCAGACTGTACATCTGGTTCAATCCACAAGGTTCGAAGCGGGAGGGCATAAGAAAGCAGTCGCACCCGGCCTCGATACGATGTGACAAGCTTTCATCATATCCGATATAGACACCAACCCGGCTGTGGTAACGGTTACTGATTTTTTCCAGGGCGTGTTCAAGATCCTTATTACCCGATCCCAGCATGACCATTTGCACACCAGCATCCATGATCCCGGGGAGAATCTGCAGGATCAGGTCGACACCCTTCTGATCAACCAAGCGGCCGATGTAGCCTAATAGCTGAATGTGTTCATCCTCGGGTAGCCCGTATTCCCGTTGTAATGCCAGCTTGTTTTTGCGTTTTTCACTAAAACGTTCAACGGAAAAGGGTGTATCGATATGCTTGTCAGTCATTGGATCCCATGCGTGATAGTCGATCCCGTTGAGAACGCCGGTGAAATGGTCTTTACGATGGTTCAACAGCCCCTCTAGGCCATATCCGAACTCGGCTGTTTTGATCTCAGTTGCATAGCTAGGGCTGACTGTATTCACACGATCGGAGAGGGCAATCCCCCCTTTGATGAATGAGAGCTGACCATGAAACTCCAAGTGATGGTATGACCAAAGGTGGTCGGGGAGTCCAAGACGTTGGAAAGTGGCCTGATCGTAGAGTCCCTGATAGGCCAGATTGTGGATCGTGAACAGGGTTGCAGGCCGCTTCTTCTCCATGTAGAGGAGTGGGGCGATAAGACCGGTTTGCCAGTCATTCGCATGCACAACGTCAGGCACCCAGTCGTGTTCTATCCGGTTGGTCGCCAACTCGACGACAGCGTGACAGAAAAGGCTGAACCGTTCCGCATTATCGGGCCAGTTCACACCCTCTGGGGAGAGATAGGGATTCCCCGGACGCTTGAACCTGTGGGGTGCGTCGACTACATACAGCGGTACCTTATGCGGACCACTGCTACCCTTTAAGAGATGTACAGGCGATTTTTCGCCGGCAATTTCCAGGGTTGCCAGTTTAGTCAGGTTTTCTGCTTTTTCCAGAACATCTGGATAACCTGGAAGAATCAAGCGACAATCCTGGCCTATATGATTGAGTGCAGTGGGTAAGCTACCCGCAACATCCGCCAACCCACCAGTTTTAATCAACGGCGTGGCTTCGCTGCTGGCAAAGAGGATTTTCATGGATTTTTCTTATCCTTATTCTTTACAAAACTGTTACCAGACCCGAACGAGAATGAACAGATTCTGGTCCGGTATATGTTGTTAATGCCCTATTTTATCATTTAGCTTCATAACTGTACGATAGTCTTATGTTATCTTGCTACACTTGCTGCCAATCCCATGAAAACTGTAACTTATATTCAAATTAAACGCATTTAGAACATGACCGAGATAAATCAGACAGATGAATGGATGGCCCTTGAGCAGCATTGGGCCGAGGTCGAGCCACTGCAGATGCGTGACCTGTTTCAACAGGGCCCGGAGAGGGCTGAGCAGATGTCCATCAGGCAGTGCGGGATCATGCTCGATTATTCGAAGAACCGTATAACGACCAGATCTATGAATCTTCTGCTGGCCCTGGCTCAGGCGGTGGATGTTGACGGTTGGCGGCGTCGCATGTTTTCCGGCGAACGCCTGAACATCACCGAGAACAGGGCTGTTTTACATGTGGCGTTGAGGAATCGCTCCAACCATCCCGTCTGGTTCGATGGCGAGGATGTGATGCCCGGCATCAACGCGGTTCTGCAGAAAATGGAGGTATTTTCCAAAGCGGTGCGTTCAGGGGAGTGGAAAGGCTATACAGGGAAGCCGATCAGCAACGTGGTGAATATCGGTATTGGTGGTTCCAATCTAGGTCCTCTCATGGTCTGCGAGGCGCTTAAGTCCTATCAAAAACCGTGCTTGAATATGCATTTCGTCTCGAATGTGGATGGCAGCCATATTATCGACACGCTGTCTGGATTGGATCCTGAAACCACCCTGTTCATCATTGCGTCAAAGACCTTTACAACCCAAGAGACCCTGACCAATGCCCACACCGCGCGACAATGGCTGCTGGATGAACTGCATGATGAACAAGCCGTGGCACACCATTTTGTGGCAGTTTCGACGAATGCGGAGAAGGTTTCAGAATTCGGCATCGATACGGCCAATATGTTTGAGTTCTGGGACTGGGTGGGTGGGCGCTATTCACTCTGGTCGGCAGTAGGTTTGCCCATCGCCATTGCCGTCGGTATGCAGAGTTATTATGAACTGCTGCAAGGCGCGCATGATATGGATGAGCATTTTCTGCATGCCGATCTATCGGAGAACATGCCGGTGATTATGGCGTTGCTGGGTATTTGGTATGTGGATTTCGCCAAGGCGCATACCCATGCAATTCTTCCCTATGACCAGTATCTCAGGTATCTGCCCGACTACCTGCAACAGGCGGATATGGAAAGCAACGGTAAACGTGTCACCCGCTTCGGCCGGCCGGTCGACTATCCCACCGGCCCTGTTATTTGGGGATCCGCGGGCACCGACGGGCAACATGCCTATTATCAACTCATCCATCAGGGTACACAGCTCATTCCCTGCGATTTCATCGTGCCGGTCAACAGTCAGAATGAGACCGGGGATCATCATGAAAAACTCTTCGCCAACTGTCTGGCGCAGAGTGAGGCATTGATGCGTGGCAAGACACGTACTGAAGTGCGTGAGGATATGCAGCAGGCGGGTCTGGAACCTGAGCAGATCGTGGACCTGCTGCCGCATCGAATCTTTCCTGGTAATAGACCCTCAAATACCCTGCTGTTGGATAAGATAACCCCATCACGTTTGGGATCGCTGATCGCCTTGTATGAGCACAAGATCTTTGTGCAAGGCATCATCTGGCGGGTCAACTCCTTTGATCAATGGGGCGTGGAGCTGGGTAAACAGCTGGCGGGGGTGATCCTGCCAGAGCTGATGGATGAGCTGCAGGTCTCCCAACACGACAGCTCAACGCGAGGATTGATCACCTATTTTCATCGTCATCGCAAGCGCTAACCTTCGGATTGGAGACCATCCGGGTGCTTGGATCACCCGTCTTGTTTGCGCAGCAGAATGGCTCCCAACGGGGGCAGGGTCAGTGCGATAGACTGGTCGCGTCCCATCCATGGCAACTCCTCTGAGACCAAACCGCTGCCATTGCCCATATTGCTGCCGCCATAGAACTCCGAGTCGGAGTTGAAAACCTCTAGGTAGACCCCGGGCTGGTTGACGCCTATGCGGTAGTTGTCCCGTGGTACCGGGGTAAAATTCAGGATGATCAGCAATTCATTGCCGTTACGGTCTTTCCGCACATAGCTGAGTATCGATTGTGAGCTGTCATGACAATCGATCCAGTCGAATCCCGGATACTCGAACTCTATTTGGTGCAGTATCGGCTGCTCCTTATAGAGCTGGTTGAGATCGGTCAGCAGTGTCGTTATGCCCTTATGCGAGGGGTGGTCCTGAAGGAACCAGTCCAGGGCCTCACTATCGTCCCATTCACGACCCTGGGCGAATTCACAGCCCATGAAAAGCAGCTTCTTCCCTGGATAGGTGAACATATAGGTGTAGAGAAGCCTTAGATTCGCAAATTTCTGCCACTCGTCACCAGGCATTTTGTCGATCATCGAGCCTTTGCCGTGCACAACCTCGTCGTGGGAGAAGGGCAGTACGAAATTCTCGGTGAAGGCATACAGTAGCCCGAAGGTGAGTAAATCGTGGTGATAGTGACGGTAGATTGGATCCTGAGAGGTGTAGGAGAGGGTATCGTGCATCCAACCCATGTTCCACTTCATGCTGAAGCCCAGGCCTCCCAGCCAGGTCGGGCGTGATACCTGTGGCCAGGCGGTGGACTCTTCCGCGGTCATCAATGTGCCCGGGTGGAAGTCATGGGTGACAGAATTGAGTTCTCGTAAGAAGTCGACCGCCTCAAGGTTCTCCCGTCCCCCATACTGATTGGGGACCCAGTCTCCCGGGTCCCGGGAGTAGTCGAGGTAGAGCATGGATGCGACCGCATCCACCCGTAGGCCGTCGATGTGGAACTCCTCCAGCCAGTAGATGGCACTGGAGATCAGAAAATTACGTACCTCATTGCGACCAAAATTGAATATCAGGGTACCCCAGTCCCGATGTTCCCCCTTGCGTG
The DNA here is from genome assembly GCA_003094555.1 of gamma proteobacterium symbiont of Ctena orbiculata. GTDB lineage: Bacteria > Pseudomonadota > Gammaproteobacteria > Chromatiales > Chromatiaceae > Thiodiazotropha. The sequence continues at coordinate 39,086 of NATW01000109.1, read as the reverse complement.
GATCCTCGTGCTCATATAGCGCAGAGCCATCGAATCTGGCCAGCGCATAACGATCACGTGGGAAATGGGCGGGCACCCAGTCAAGGATAATGCCAATCTGGTTTTGATGCAGGTAATCGATGAAGTAGCGGAAGTCATCGGGGGTGCCAAAACGACTGGTAGGGGCGAAGTAGCCGGTTGTCTGGTAGCCCCAGGAGCCATCCAGGGGGTGTTCGGTGATGGGTAACAGTTCAATATGGGTAAATCCGATCCTTTTGACATGCTCGGTAAGCTGATGGGCGAGATCACGGTAGTTGAGGAAACCTCCTTGATCGTCCCTGCGCCAGGAACCGAGATGGACCTCATAGATGGACATCGGCTCCTGCTGCCAGTTGGAGGTGGCTCGGTTACCTATCCATTCGCCATCAGCCCATTCATAGTCGCTGTCTGAGACCACGATGGCTGCTGTTTCGGGCCGGAATTGGAAGTGATTTCCATAGGGGTCTGTACGTAGGGATATATCCCCGTTCTGGGTGCGGATTTCGAATTTGTACAGACTGCCGCTATCCAACGCTGGAATGAACAGCTCCCACACACCTGTTCCCCCTCTTGAACGCATGGGGTGAACCCGTCCGTCCCACTGGTTGAAATTACCTACTACCGACACCCGGGCAGCGTTTGGCGCCCAGACGGCAAACAGCACCCCAGCGATTCCGGCGGTTTCATAGGGGTGAGCGCCAAAGAAGCGATAGGCGTGGCGATGCTTGCCTTCGCTGAACAGATGCAGGTCAAACTCAGGCAAAAGGGGGGGAAAGCTGTAAGGATCGTAGGTTTTTTGGATCGACCCCGATTTGTCCTGCCACTCCAGAAGATAGTGATCACTGACCTTGTCGACCGTCGTCTCCAGCTCAAATAAATCGGTGCCCTCAATGCGTCTAAATGGCTGTTTATCACTCTCCAGAGCGACTTTCTCCGCTTGTGGCATGAATACCCTAACGCGACAGTCATTGCCATTCACATGCCTGCCGAGTACCTCGAATGGATCATGATGGCTGGCATCGATGATCCGTCGCAGTGCCGCTGGAATTTTACTCTTCATAAATTTTAAGAAACCTGCTTTGAGTGGTACGCCTTGAAGGGAACATGATGTTAACATACCAACACTCCCGTCTCATGAACAGGTTCGCCCGCACATGAAAACGGATAACAATATAAATCTATCTACTTGCGCGTAGAATTTGCAGTGATTTTTTAGCCTGCTTTGGCTATGGAGGTTTGATCGATGACTGACCAGAGTCCGCGTTTCGTCAGCCGGTTGACTCGCAATACACTTGCCTTGATATTGGCTGGTGGGCGCGGTTCCCGACTTAAACACCTGACAAAGTGGCGATCTAAACCTGCGGTACCCTTCGGAGGGAAGTTCAGGATCGTCGATTTCCCACTTTCCAACTGCATCAATTCCGGCATTCGCCAGGTGGGTGTACTGACACAATATAAGGCTCACTCGCTGTTGTTGCATATTCAGCGCGGCTGGGGGTTTCTTCGGGGTGAATTCGGTGAATTTGTCGAGTTGCTGCCGGCTCAGCAGCGTATCGAGAGCAGCTGGTACGAGGGTACAGCGGATGCGGTCTACCAAAACCTGGATATTCTCCGCAGCCACAATCCGGACTATGTGCTGGTTCTGGCTGGAGACCACATCTATAAAATGGATTACGGTACCATGATCGCCGAACATGTGGAGTCTGGTGCCGATATGACGGTTGGTTGCCTCACCGTCGATCTGGAGAGTGCCAAAGAATTTGGCGTGATGACCGTGGATAGCGACGACTGGGTGGTTGACTTTCATGAAAAACCGGCTAATCCAAAGCCGGTCCCTGGCAAGGAGAATGAGGCCCTGGCCTCCATGGGAATCTATGTCTTCAATCGTAAATTTCTATTTGAACAGTTAATCAAAGATGCGGATACGCCCAATTCATCCCACGATTTCGGCAAGGACCTCATACCCAAGGTTATAGAACGATACCGGGTGATGGCCTATCGCTTCAGAGATGCCACCAGCGGCAAGCAGGCCTACTGGCGTGATGTGGGTACCATCGATGCCTTCTGGACGGCCAATCTGGAGCTGATCGGTGTCACGCCACCCCTCAATCTGTACGACCATAGCTGGCCGATCTGGACCTATCAGGAGCAGCTGCCCCCCGCCAAGTTCGTATTCGATGACGATGAACGCAGAGGCATGGCGGTGGACTCCATGGTTTCGGGGGGGTGTGTCATATCGGGCGCCAAGGTGACCAACTCACTGCTTTTTTCCAACGTGCGTGTCAACTCATACAGCGAAGTCACTGAAACCGTTGTGTTACCGGATGTAAATATCGGACGTAACTGCCGCATAACCAAGGCTGTGATCGATCGTGGCTGCGATATTCCGGAGGGCACCATCATCGGTGAGGATCCCGATCAGGATGGGGAACGTTTCTATGTGAGTGAAAAGGGTGTCGTGCTGGTGACACCTGAAATGCTGGGTCAGGTTATACACCATGTCCGATAAGTCCAATCCTGACAACCGTCTGCAGGTTGTCTTATGCTGGCACATGCATCAGCCCTATTATAAGGGGCCAGAGGATAGTGACTACCTGTTGCCCTGGGTCTATCTGCACGGCATCAAGGACTATGCGGATATGGCTGCCCATCTGGAACACACACCGGATGCCAAGGCAGTGGTGAATTTTGCCCCGGTGTTGTTGGAACAGATCGATGATTATGCCAGTCAGATAGATGCTTGGCTGAACAGGGGCAGTCTGATTCGAGATCCTCTTCTGGCGGCACTCGCCGGACCGGGTCTTCCCGTGGATACGCCATCCCGAAAGGCGATCATCTCCGCTTGTCTCAAGGCAAATGAGAATCGCCTGATCAGTCGTTTCAAGCACTTCAATGAGTTGGCCGCCTTGGCTAAGCATGCCTTGGAAAACGAGGCCATGATTGCCTATTTCAATGATCAATATCTGGTCGATCTCTTGATCTGGTACCATTTGGCCTGGGTTGGCGAGTGTCAGCGTGTGAACGATATTCGAATGCGATCCCTGCAGGCAAAGGGGCACGGCTTCGACCAGGATGACCGGCGCCGCATTATGGAAATGATCTGGGAGATTTTAAGCAATCTCACCCAGCGTTATGCAAAGCTCGCAGCGAATCACCAGGTAGAGCTTTCGGTGACGCCCTATGCCCACCCGATCATCCCTTTGCTAACCGATATGAATTCTGCCAAAGAGGCCTTGCCGACGATTGCCATGCCCAAGCTGGAGGAGTATCCCGGGGGTGAATCCAGAGCCCGTTGGCATATGCGAAAAGGCATCGAGGTATTCAAAGATCATTTCGGTTTTAAGCCTACAGGGTGTTGGCCCTCAGAGGGTGGGGTTAGTGAGGCAACCTTGAAGATGTTGGAGGAGGAGGGATTTGAGTGGGCCGCCACCGGGCAACAGGTTTTGAGCAATAGTCTGATGGCAGGTGGCGGCGATACACAGCTTCCCGATAACTGGGTCCACTCGGCCTATTGTGTTCAGGAGGGTCATCTGAACATGTTCTTTCGGGATGATGGGCTCTCCGACCTGATCGGATTCACCTATGGTGAGTGGCATTCGGACGATGCTGTGGGGGATTTGATAAACCACCTGGTGAACATCGCCGAGGCATGCCAGGACAATCCGGATGCGGTGGTCGCGATAATCATGGATGGTGAAAACGCCTGGGAGTACTACCCCTATAATGGAAGCTACTTTCTTCGGGCAATGTACGAACGTCTATCCCAACATCCCCGTTTGAACCTGACCACCTTTTCTGAGGTGCTGGAACGGCAGCAGCAGCCTTCTCCCAGACTCTCGAAGCTGGTGGCGGGTAGCTGGGTTTACGGAACCTTTACCACCTGGATCGGGGACAAGGACAAGAACCGCGCCTGGGATCTGCTGGGTGAGGCGAAAAAGGTATACGATCGGGTAGTGGCTGAGAAAAAGTTCAGTAAGCGAAAGTTGGCGGAGTTGGAAAAGCAGCTGGCGATTTGTGAGGGCTCCGATTGGTTCTGGTGGTTTGGCGATTATAATCCAGGGGAGACCGTCAGCGATTTTGAACAACTGTTTCGCAGTCAGCTTTCCCATCTGTTTGACCTGCTGGGCGAACCCAAACCCGACTATCTTTCTCAAGTTTTTGCCGTAGGTAGCGGCAAGCCATCCCTGGGTGGGGTAATGAAAAAAAATGATTGATGTGATGAGAAACGAGGATGGATAGTGCCGCCGAGGAAGCTTATCGGGCAGTCCATCAGATTTTGACCCGTCGCCGGGCAGGCATCCTGTTACATATCACATCCCTTCCCGGTCAGGGTGAAGTCGGGGATCTGGGTAGTGATGCCTACCGTTTTGTTGATTACCTGGTCTCTACAGGCATGAGTGTGTGGCAGATTCTGCCAATCGGTCCCACCATGCACGACAATTCGCCCTATCAGAGCAGTTCTGTCTATGCCGGTAATCCCAGCCTGATCAGCCTTGATCTGCCGCTGCAAAAGGGATGGCTTGAAGCGATGCCGGAGAGCGAAGCCACACTCGCCGACGGGGTAAAAGGCTATGCCATAAAATTGGCCTGGGAGGGTTTCAAGGAGCGTGCCGATGAGGGTGACAGGGATGCATTGCAACGTTTCATAGCAGAGCAGAAGCATTGGCTTGAGGATTATGCCCTGTTCCAGGCGTTACGTCAGGAAGAGGGCGGCTGTTGGTGGGAGTGGCATACCCCCATGAGAGATAGAGAGCCACAGGCGATTGCCGAGGCGAGGGCACGCTTCACTGAAGTCATCGATGTTATCCGGTTTGAGCAATTTCTGTTTTTTACAGAGTGGATGAATCTCAAACACTATGCCAATGAGCGTGGTGTGCTGTTGTTTGGTGATGTTCCCATCTTCGTGGCCCATGACAGTGCCGAGGTGTGGGCCCATCGTCAGTTTTTCGATCTGCTGGCGGATGGTCATCCGAGGGTGGTGGCCGGGGTGCCTCCAGACTATTTTTCCGACACCGGTCAACGCTGGGGTAATCCCCTCTATTGTTGGGAAAGGCTGGAAGCGGAAGACTTTTCATTCTGGATAGAGCGCCTCAGGGCTCAATCAACCCTGTTCGATTTTCTGCGCATCGATCATTTTCGTGGATTTGAAGCCTATTGGGAGATACCGGCTGAGGAACAGACGGCGGTGAATGGTAAATGGATTGAGGCGCCGGGTGAAAAACTGTTTGAACATCTCTATCGGGCGCTGCCGAGTTTAGAGCTGGTGGCAGAGGATCTGGGTGTTATCACACCGGAGGTGGAGGCGCTGCGTAAGGCCTACCACCTGCCAGGCATGAAGATCCTGCAGTTTGCTTTCTCCGGGGGGGCGGAGAATCCCTATCTGCCTTTCCATCACACCCGGGATTCGGTTGTCTATACCGGCACCCATGATAATGACACCACCTTAGGCTGGTACAAGGGGCTTGATGATGGAACCCGTGAATTTGTCGATGATTATTTAGGCAAGCCCCGTGAGGCCATGCCATGGCCGATGATCCGTGCAGCTTTGGCTTCCAGGGCGAATCTGGCGATTCTCCCTTTCCAGGATGTGTTGGGCCTGGACAGTGCTCACCGGATGAACACACCGGGAACAACTGAGGGGAATTGGAATTGGCGATTCGAATGGGAACAGATAAAGCATGGTACGGATAAACGCCTGTTACGCACTATTAAAATGTATGGCAGGTAGCGGATAGACCCTGTTTCACAAGAGTGGCTCCTCTGGCCGATTGATCAAAAAAAACCACTTCGACAGCAGGCCGAAGTGGTTATACCAAAGGAGGATGGAGGAGATAAGCCGCCATCACAATGCTGTTCTGGCTGACTTGATGCTATTCCACCATCCATGGACTTTTGTTTCATTGAGAAATATCAATCTTATTGAATGTAACTATTGGTGGAGCTGGATTCTTAGTCATCTTTTGTTGGATCGTCTGCGGATGATGATTTGTGGCTTTTGCCTGCGAGAAAGAGCGCAGCCACACCCAGTACCAGCAGTATGATCAGTGAAATGGCAATCAGGATATTACTCATGGTTTACGGCTCTCTTAATTGGTGGTTTTCGAGTATCATTGTGTTTTTTATGATCTGCAGGATCCAGTCATGTTGATTCTCCGTGGCGCCCCCGCCCTCTCTGAATTCCGGCTAAAGAAACTCGCCCTACGCCTCTCCAGTTTATGTAACGGAAAAGTGGGGATTGTTTCGGAGTATCTCCATTTCGCCGATATCAACCAATCTCTCGATGAAACAGAGAGGGCCGTTCTCGAAAATCTGTTGCGTTATGGCCCCGCCATGCCTGAAATAGAGCATCAAGGCACACTTTTACTTGTGGTCCCACGACCGGGTACTTTATCACCCTGGTCCAGTAAAGCCACCGACATCGCCCACCATTGCGGGTTGCAGAAGATTCAGCGGCTGGAACGTGGTTTGGCCTACTATCTGACCATCGATGGAGAGGAACTGGATAGCAGGCAGTATGTGATCGCGACGCACCAGTTGCATGATCGCATGACCGAGACTGTGTTGTCGGATGCGGAGGATGCGACCTGTCTGTTCAGTCGGGCCGAGCCCAAACCCTATATCCAGGTGGACACCCTGGGGGGTGGAGAAATGGCGTTGCGCAGCGCCAATACTGAATTGGGCCTGGCCCTGTCGGATGACGAAATCGAATATCTGGTGGAGAGCTTTCAATCCCTGCAACGCAATCCCACCGATGTGGAATTGATGATGTTTGCCCAGGCTAATTCAGAGCACTGCAGACATAAGATCTTCAATGCCGACTGGATCATCGACGGGGTGAATCAGCACCACTCCCTGTTTGAGATGATTCGTAATACCACCAACACTTCGCCTACTGATGTGCTTTCAGCCTACAAGGATAATGCCGCTGTCATTAGTGGTCCGTGCGCAGAGCGCTTCGTCCTCGATCCGGATACCAATATCTACGGCTTCGGCCAGGAGGATATCCATATCCTGATGAAGGTGGAGACCCACAATCATCCAACAGCTATCTCCCCCGATCCGGGTGCGGCGACAGGGTCCGGCGGTGAGATTCGTGACGAAGGGGCAACGGGTAAGGGGGCCAAGCCAAAGGCCGGCCTGTGCGGTTTTTCGGTCTCGAACCTACGCATTCCCGGTTGGGAGATGCCCTGGGAGGTCGACTACGGCAAACCCGGTCGTATCGTCTCCGCGCTGGATATCATGCTCGAAGGCCCCATTGGCGCCGCATCCTTCAATAACGAATTCGGCCGGCCCAATCTGAATGGTTATTTCCGCACCTATGAATCCCGGGTGCCGGGGCCGGATGGAGAGGAGCTGCGTGGTTATCACAAACCGATAATGCTGGCCGGTGGCTTGGGAAATATCCGCGCAGATCACATTGAAAAGGGTGGTTTCCCACATGGATCGCCCTTGGTTGTTCTAGGTGGTCCAGCGATGCTGATCGGTCTCGGCGGCGGCGCGGCTTCCAGCATGGCTAGCGGCACATCCGCTGAGGATCTCGACTTTGCATCAGTACAACGCTCGAACCCGGAGATGCAGCGTCGCTGCCAGGAGGTGATCGACGTCTGTTGGGCACGGGGCGATGCCAATCCAATTCTGTTTATCCATGATGTGGGGGCGGGCGGACTCTCCAACGCCTTGCCGGAGTTGGTTCACGATGCGGCGCTGGGGGGACGTTTCGAGCTGCGTACAGTACCCAATGATGATCCCGGGATGTCACCGATGGAGATCTGGTGCAACGAGTCCCAGGAACGCTATGTGATGGCCATCGATACGGGCAAGCTGGATGAGTTCAAGGCGATCTGTGAACGGGAACGCTGCCCCTATGCCGTCGTCGGTGAGGCGATGGATGAGGAACACCTGGTCCTGGGGGATGCCCATTTCGACAATAATCCCATCGATATCCCGATGAGCCTGCTGTTCGGCAAACCACCCCGTATGCTGCGGGATGTGCGCAGCAAGACCTTTAAGAAGCAGGAGCTCGATTTCGCTGCTGTCAACATCAGACAGGCGGCACTGCGCGTGCTGCGCCTGCCCACTGTGGCCAACAAGACCTTTCTGATCACTATCGGGGATCGCTCGGTGACCGGCATGGTGAGTCGAGATCAAATGGTGGGGCCCTGGCAGGTACCGGTTGCCGACCTGGCGGTGACCACCTCCGGGCTTATGGGCTATACCGGTGAGGCCATGGCTATGGGAGAGCGGACCCCGCTGGCGCTGCTGGATGCCCCCGCATCCGGGCGCATGGCGATCGGCGAGGCGATTACCAACATCGCGGCGGCGAGTATCGAGAAACTGTCGGATATCAAGCTCTCTGCCAACTGGATGGCGCCGGCGGGACACCCCGGTGAGGATGTGAAGCTGTATGAGACTGTGAAAGCGGTGGGTATGGAGCTATGTCCCGCGTTGGGTATCGCGATCCCGGTGGGCAAGGACTCCATGTCGATGAAGACCGTGTGGCAGGCAGGTGATGAGGCACTTGCCGTGACTGCGCCACTCTCCCTGATCGTATCTGCCTTTGCGCCGGTAAAGGATGTCAGATTGACCCAAACACCGATGTTGCGGAATGATGCCGAAGATTCCGATCTGATTCTGATCGATCTGGGGAAGGGGAAGAACCGCTTGGGTGCAACCGCACTGGCCCAGGTCTATCAACAAATCGGTCACCACGGTGCCGACCTGGAAGATCCGGAGGCCCTGGGACGCTTCTTTGCACTGGTCCAGGAGCTCAACCAAAGCGATCTTCTATTGGCCTACCATGATCGTTCGGACGGCGGACTTTTCACCACCATCTGTGAAATGGCCTTCGCAGGCCGATGCGGTGTGAGCGTGGAGATCGATGACCTTGGGGACGACGACCTCGCCATACTCTTCAACGAGGAGTTGGGGGCGGTGATCCAAGTGCGTCACCTGGATACAGATGAAGTATTGAAGATGCTGAACGATGCTGGATTGGGACGATGCAGTCATGTTATCGGAACCCTCAACAGTGATGACCGGATCGAGTTCAAACGGGCCGGGAAAGAGGTGCTGAGTGCCACCCGGGTTGAATTACAACAGGCCTGGTCGGAGACGACACGTCAGATGCAGGCGTTGCGTGACAATCCCGCCTGTGCCCAGGAGGAGTATGACCGGATCGCTGCGGCGGATCCGGGTATCCAGGTAGCATTGAGCTTTGATCCCGATGAGGATATCACCACACCCATGATCGCGACCGGGGTGAGACCACCCATGGCGATCTTACGGGAACAGGGGGTCAACGGTCAGCTTGAAATGGCAGCGGCCTTCCATCGCGCCGGATTCGAATGTGTGGACGTGCATATGTCGGATATCATCGAGGGGCGCATCAGTCTGAGCCGTTTTAGAGGCTTGGTGGCCTGTGGTGGATTCTCCTATGGGGATGTATTGGGTGCGGGAGAGGGTTGGGCAAAGTCCGCCCTGTTCAACAGCCGTGCACGGGATGAGTTCGAGGCCTTTTTCAAGCGCCAGGATAGCTTCGCCCTAGGCGTCTGCAATGGCTGTCAGATGCTATCCAATCTGCATCAACTGATTCCGGGTGCCGATCACTGGCCCCACTTCGTTCGCAATCGTTCAGAACAGTTTGAGGCGCGACTCGTCACTGTCGAGGTCTGTGAATCACCATCGATTTTGCTGAATGGCATGAGCGGTTCGAGACTGCCCATCGTAGTGGCCCATGCTGAGGGCCGCGCCGAGTTCAATGATCAGCAGCATCTGCAGGGTGCCGATGAGCTGACGGTGTTGCGATATCTGGAAAATAACGGTGAATTGGCGAGTCGCTATCCGGCCAATCCAAACGGCTCTCCTGACGCTATTGCGGGTCTCTGCAACAGGGATGGTCGGGTGACGATAATGATGCCCCATCCGGAGCGTGTCACCCGAACGGTTCAACACTCCTGGCATCCGGATGATTGGGATGAGGATGCCCCCTGGATGCGACTGTTCCGCAATGCCCGTGTCTGGGTGGATTGAGTTTCAGAGGGAACTTTCGTCTCCCAGCTCCCGTGCTTCCCTATGGGTCAAACCCGGATGATTCTTCAACGCATACCCGGCAAAGTGGAGATTTAAGATCGCCTCCTGCAGGCTGTTACGCAGGGCGGGGTTCGGTGAGTCCAGGTGTTGCGCCAAAGCCTTCAATGGAACCTCCAGGTGAAGTTTATGTACCGCCACTGGGAGATTCAAGCGGCCGGCGAGATTCAGGAAAGGATCGAGCGGGGCAACATCAGGTTGGCTATGGTGATGTGTCCTGGCTGAGTAGACGAGTTCCACATCCTGGGGTATGAGTTTCAGATGATCCCGGTAACTATCTGCAAGGGATACGCTGATTTCGCTCTCACCGTTGATGACAGCACGGACTATCTGGGTTATGCCACGGGCAGATTTCAGGTCCGGCTCAAAAGCGAGTATTGCGGCCATCAGATGTCTCTGGGTTTTGCTCAGATTGTTGGCCTGATAACCGGACATATTGAACTGGCGTTGATCCGCGAGGTTTCTCAAAAATGCCTGGGTACAGGCAAAGTACCTGGATGTGTAGTGGAACAACTCTTCGGCACAACCACCCCAGCCGGCGTGAAATTCCGGATAGTACAAACCATCTACACATTTCAAGTTGCTATTCATAACGCCTGATAGTTCGCGATAAAGAGCAATTTGACGGGTGATTTCTGCAGAGATCTCAATCAGATATTCGAGGTATGGAGGTCACAACAGGAAATGATCCCGTCACATCTCTCATAGCATAATATAGCTCAATTATCGGCCTAAAACCCCTCGGAAAATGCATGTCATACCGAGAAAAAACGAAATAACTAATTGAAATACAAGGTTTAATTGATGTATCGCCAGGCATTTTATCAGCAGATGTCAGGGCCTAATCCAGGCCATGGATTGGGCGCCATTTAATAATCGGGCGAGCCGTTGAACCAGCCGGGACAGGGGGAATCTAAAAACTGGATATGCTGGGTTGGAGTATATAGACTAAGCCGGAATAATCCTGGGATAGTTGTTTATCAAGGAAACATTACTGCATATATCAGGCGTGGATATGGAATCGGCTATTATTGGTTTAAGCATTAGGCATATTCAAACAGATAAATGAACGAAATTATTTTACAGATCAAGAATTACATTCGATCGGCCTGGCGGTTTAGATGGCCGGCGGTAATGCTCGCCTGGGTTGTTGCCCTGATTGGCTGGGCTTCAATATTTGTCATGCCTGACAAATATGAATCAGAAGCGAAAGTGTATGTGGACACAGAGAGTGTGCTAAGACCTCTACTCGAGGGATTGGCTGTGCAGAACGACATGAAACAGAGACTGCACCTGATGACAAGGACTCTGCTCAGTCATGAAAATCTGCAAAAATTGATCCTCCAAACAGACCTCGACCATCTGGCTACTAATCGACAAGAGCGTGAGCAACTGATTAGTAGGCTCCGCAATACAATAGTTGTCGATGTTAATCGAAGAACCATTCCGGGTACCCGCGGCGAGACAGAAAATTTCTATACCATCAGATACACCTATAAAGACCGTTTTATGGCACAAAAGGTGGTAAAGGTGTTGTTAGACATCTTTGTCGAGAGTGCTTTGGGTGATACTCGCATCGAGTCGGATGCGGCACAAAAGTTTCTGACACAGCAGATTCGAGAGTATGAGGCCAGGCTTACAGAGGCAGAGAATAAACTGACTGAGTTCAAGCGGCAGAATGTTGATACATTGCCTCGCGAAGGGGGTGGCATATTCCAGCGGCTTGAAACAACGAAGACAGGGCTTGAGGATATTCAGCTAGAACTCAAAGAGGCCCGGATTCGTCGTGATGAGCTTAAGCGACAATATTCCAGGACACTTGCGGAAGAGGAGAGGAGAAGGGCCAGTATGGGGGTATCCGCGAATGCGGATTCGCCTACCGCACAGCGCTTACTCGCGATGCAGACCCGCCTGGATGAACTGCTCCTTCGATACACCGAACAACATCCAAATGTTCAAGAGATCAAGCAGACCATTGCGGACTTGAAAAAACAGGCAGAAGATTCACCGCCTGTTGTGGTGAGCACGACAACTTCATCAAACAATGTATCCTCGGCGTTGGAGCAATTGAAGCTCGCGTATCGCGAATCGGAGGTCGAATTAAGGACGGTTCGGTTACGTCACGATGAATATCAAGCCCGGGTCAATGAGCTTAAAGAAAAATTGGATACCATGCCTAAGGTTGAAGCAGAGTTGACCCGCTTAAATCGTGACTACAGTATCAATAAGGAGAACTATCAGGAACTGGTACAGCGATTGGAATCGGCGAAGATGTCGGAACAGGCTGATGAGGCCGGTGACAATCTCAAATTCAGAATCGTCGAGCCGCCGAGTGTGCCAATACTACCCATTGGTCCAAAGCGTCTCCTGTTGACCGCCCTTGCACTGTTCATGGCACTCGCCATAGGCGGGGGCCTGGCATTTTTACTGTCCCTTTTGAAACCAGTCTATTTTGACATGCGCACACTCAGGACCGAGTTGGAATTTCCTGTGCTGGGTCAGGTCACACGCGTCATGACGGATGATGTGAAGATGAAGCGGCGCCTTGAAATCAGTGGCTTCGTATCCGTCGTAGTACTACTGATTTTACTCTTTATCGGCATTGTGCTTATCCACGTAATGGGGATGAGGGAAGACATTATTCTGCTGATCAAACAATCGGGTATCCTCTCTCTATTCCGCAATGGTTCTTAAAACCGCCCGATAGGGATGGCCTGAACTGTCAGGTCATCGAATAGCACAGGACTCAGACGCCATATTTTGCTATATTTCCGCCCTTCCACTATGGCCGGAGAGATCGAGATGTTCAAAAAAAGCATGCAAATTCAGGGTTATGACGACGAACTTTGGGAAGCCATAGAGGCGGAGGAGCGACGTCAGGAAGAGCATATCGAGCTGATTGCGTCGGAAAACTATACCAGCCCCAGGGTTATGCAGGCCCAGGGTGGGGTGATGACCAATAAATATGCCGAGGGGTATCCCCACAAGCGCTACTACGGCGGCTGTGAATATGTGGATGTCGCCGAACAATTGGCCATCGATCGCGCCAAGGCACTGTTCAATGCTGACTATGCCAATGTCCAACCCCATTCCGGCTCCCAGGCCAATGCCGCGGTCTATATGGCGTTGTGTGAACCTGGGGACACCATCCTGGGTATGAGCCTGGCGCATGGCGGACATCTGACCCATGGCGCCAAGCCCAACTTCTCCGGCAAGCTATACCATGCCATCCAGTATGGATTGAATCCCGATAGCGGTGAAATCGACTACGATGAGGTCGAGCGCCTCGCCAAAGAGCATAAACCGAAAATGATCGTGGCAGGTTTCTCTGCCTATTCGCGTGTGGTCGATTGGCAACGATTTCGCGATATCTCAGATGAGGTGGGTGCCTACCTGTTTGTGGATATGGCCCACGTGGCCGGTCTGATAGCCGCCGGACACTATCCCAGTCCAGTACAAATTGCGGATGTCACCACCACCACCACCCACAAGACCCTGCGCGGACCCCGTGGCGGGCTAATCCTGGCCAAGGCCAATCCGGAGCTCGAAAAGAAGTTCAATTCATTGGTCTTTCCCGGTATCCAGGGCGGCCCCCTAATGCATGTCATCGCCGCCAAGGCAGTGGCCTTCAAAGAGGCGATGGAGCCTGAATTCAAGGCCTATCAACAGGATGTTATCGAGAATGCACGGGCCATGGCCAAGGTCTTCATGGAGCGGGGATACGATGTGGTGTCCAAGGGCACCGATGACCATCTTTTCCTGGTCAGTTTCATCGAGGCGGGGTTGACCGGCAAGGATGTGGATGCCTGGCTTGGCGCGGCGAACATCACAGTGAATAAAAATGCCGTACCCAATGATCCTCAATCGCCATTCGTCACCTCCGGGATCAGGGTCGGGACCCCAGCGGTTACAACCCGTGGCTTCGGTGAGAAGGAGTGCGTGGAGCTGGCGGGTTGGATGTGTGATGTCATCGATAGCCGGGGCGACCAGACGGTCATTGACTCGATTAAGACAAAGGTGCTGGAAATCTGCGCCAAATATCCCGTCTACAGCGGTTAATTTTTTTAAAAATGCGTTGTCCATTCTGCGGGGCCCAGGATACAAAAGTTATCGACTCCCGACTCGCGGGAGAGGGCGATCAGATCCGCCGGCGTCGCGAGTGTACGGTCTGCAAGGAGCGTTTCACTACCTATGAGACAGCCGAACTCAATCTGCCCTGGGTAGTGAAACAGGACGGCAGCCGGGTCCATTTCGATGGTCGAAAGCTGCGTGCAGGAATGACTCGCGCCCTGGAAAAAAGGCCAGTGAGTGCCGAGCAGATGGACGCTGCAATCAATCACATCACGCGTAAATTGATGGCTGGCGGTGAGCGGGAGGTGGCGTCGCTGGCGATCGGTGAACTGGTGATGGATGAGTTGAAGCGGTTGGACCAGGTCGCCTATGTCAGGTTTGCATCCGTCTATCGTAAGTTTGAGGATGTGAATGCCTTTCGCGAAGAGATCGAGAGATTGGAACAACAACCCAGCCCGGAAGAGCTTCGGCGACAACTTGATCTGTTGCGTGAAGAGGAAAAAAAGCGTTGAACAGCGCCCTTGACCAGGGTTATATGGCGCGGGCGATTCAGCTTGCCAAGCGCGGTTGGTATAGCACCCACCCAAATCCCCGTGTCGGCTGCCTGATCGTCAAGGATGGCGAGGTCATTGCGGAGGGTTTTCACCGACGTGCCGGGGAACCCCATGCGGAGCGAAATGCCTTGGCCGACGCAGGTGTGGCTGCCAGAGGGGCGACACTCTATGTGACCCTGGAGCCTTGCTGCCATCAAGGCAGGACACCGCCATGCACCGATGCCCTTATCGAATCAGGTGTAAAACGGGTCGTAGTGGCGATGCCTGATCCCAATCCCCTGGTGGCTGGGCGCGGCATGGAGCTGTTACGTCAAGCCGGTATTCAGGTCACTGAAGGGGTAATGCGATCCCAGGCGGAAGCACTGAATCCCGGTTTTATCAAACGCATGACCCGTGGACTCCCCCTTATCCGATGCAAAATGGCGATGAGTCTGGATGGCCGTACCGCCATGGCCGATGGCGAGAGTCAGTGGATAACCTCACCTGCTGCCCGGGCGGATGTGCAAAGGTTACGTGCCCAGAGCGCGGCCATACTCACCGGTGTCGGCACCTTGTTGGCCGATGACCCCGGCATGAATGTCCGCCTGTCCGGGAGGGAACTGGGTCTTGATCAAGATGTCCCGGTTCCACATCCGGTGCGGGTGGTATTGGACCCTGAACTCGCCACCCCGGTGGACGCTAAGATGTTAGGCCTGCCAGGTCCAACGCTGATTATCTGTAGTGGCGAACAACCCCTTCACGGTACTGCATTGGAGAGCGCTGGCGCACAAATTGTAAGGCTGCCGGGTGACGAGCAGCGGCTTGATCTGCAGCAGGTAGTGCGTTATCTGGGGGAACAGGAGATCAATGAGGTGCTATTGGAGTCAGGGGCGACCCTGGCCGGTGCGATGCTGGAACAGGGCTTGGTGGACGAGCTGATTGTCTATCAGGCGCCGCACCTGATGGGAAGCAAGGGGCGTGGTCTGTTCCTGCTTCCGGATATATCCCGAATGGCCGATCGAATCCCATTGCGGGTTACAGACTTACGCCAGATCGGTCCGGATATCCGGATAACCGCAAAACTTAGTGGACCAGGGGACTGATCATGTTTACCGGTATTATCCAGGCAGTCGGATCGATCGCTGGCATAGAGCCAAGGCAGGGTGATCTGCGTTTGACGATCGGGGCTGGTCAGCTCGATATGAGCAACGTGGTATTGGGCGACAGCATTGCCACCAACGGTATCTGCCTGACAGTGATCGACTTGTCAGGGGAGGGCTTTAGTGCAGATGTTTCGCGGGAGACCCTCTCTCTCACCACCCTAGAGAAACTGCAACCGGGCAGCCCGGTGAACCTGGAGAAGGCGTTGACCCTGAGTACGCCCCTGGGAGGGCACCTGGTCAGCGGACATGTGGATGGGGTGGGCCAGGTGGCGGAACGGCGGGATGATGCCCGATCGATACGTTTCAGGATCGAGGCGCCGGCTGCTTTGGCACGCTATATCGCACCTAAGGGATCGATCTGTGTGGATGGTGTGAGTCTTACGGTGAACGGGGTGGATGGGGCCAGTTTCGATTTGAATATCGTCCCCCACACCCTGCAGCAGACCATCATGGAAAATTACCGGGTCGGCAGCGAAGTCAATCTGGAGGTCGATCTGGTCGCCCGCTATCTGGAACGCTTGATGTTGGGCGAACTGGAAGCAAAAAACAGTGCCTCGGGGGTGACCGAGACACTGTTGAAAGAGCACGGTTTTATTCGGAATTCGTAGCCAATCTACAATCTAATCGTCTTCGTTGACACGGATTACCAAACGCGCCACAGGCCCCTGCCAGGTATGTACCCTGGCGTCCAGGTCGCTGTCACCACCCGTTGGGTCACTATCTCCCGTTACGCCCCGATGGATATGCACGGTCGGATTGTGATCCGCTGCCACTGTGGGACTACCGCCACTACCGGCATTACCACCTGGATCGGCTGGAATCCCTGGTGCGCCAGGGGCACCACCACCGGTGATGATTTCATCATTCGCCTCGGTGCCGGCATCATAACCGTGCAGATAGTAGGTGTAAGTGCCCTTCTTCTTGGGAACCCTCAAACTGTCGAGGCCGACAAACCCATCATTGGTGGGAAGCAACATTCCCACCACCGAGAGAAATCGGTTTCTTTTTCTGGGTCTTTCGATGACTGCCTCAGCGGTGGCGCCCGGCGCCAGCAGGCCGGAGGCCGGGTTGGCCACATATTCGCCACCTGAGGCTTTAACATCAGCGATCAGGCCATCGATGTTGCCACCCTCGGCCATAGCCTGCAGGTTGGCCGATGCCGCTGTGCCAACCTCGAACAGGTCGGTATGGCGATTGTGGGTGGCCACCAGCAGGGGGGTAAAATATATGGCGTTGGTCAGATTGGTGATCTCCACACTGATTTCACGGTCACTCGCCAAACTGTTTGCCGAGAAAAGTAAACTCACAGATGCTGCCAATACGGTCAGGCTCTTTTTCATGATCATCTCCTCACTTGGGTATTACGGTTGGTGATTGTTACTGTGTATGAGAGTCTGAACCGCCAACCTCCCTTTCAGATCACGAAATCTTCACAAATGCATCACGCTGGACAGGCGTGGCATCGGCAGGTGAATTTCGGATGCCCTGAACATATTGCTCTGTTAGAATAAATGGTTAACTTTGAACAAAATTCATGGGTAGTACATGGCGCTTAACACCACACAAGAGATCCTTGACGACCTGAGGCAGGGTAAGATGGTCATTATCATGGACGACGAGGATCGAGAAAATGAAGGTGACCTGGTCATGGCGGCGGAGTGTGTAACACCCGAAGCCATCAACTTCATGGCCCGTTATGGGCGCGGTCTGATCTGCCTGACATTGACCAAGGAGCATTGCAGCCAACTGCGACTGCCATTGATGGTCACCACGGATGATGAGCTTTCGGCAACCAACTTTACCGTCTCAATCGAAGCGGCAGATGGCGTGACCACAGGTATCTCAGCAGCCGATCGATCCACTACCATACTCGCTGCCGTGGCCCCCGACGCCAAGCCCCAGGATCTGGTCCAGCCAGGACATATCTTTCCATTGATGGCTCAGCCCGGTGGTGTGTTGGTGCGTGCCGGGCATACCGAAGCTGGATGCGATCTGGCGCGTCTTGCGGGCCAATCGCCGGCGGCGGTGATTGTTGAGATCCTCAACGAAGACGGCACCATGGCGCGTCGGGCAGACCTGGAAAAATTTGCCGAGGACTTCGACTTGAAGATCGGCACCATTGCCGATCTGATCCATTATAGAGTGAAGAATGAGACCACCATCGAGCGGGTGAGTGAATGCAACTTCCCTACCCAGTATGGTGATTTCCGCCTGGTTGCCTACCAGGATGTGGTGGACAACGAACTCCATCTGGCGGTGGTCAAGGGTCATCCCTCAGCAGATCGACCCACTCTGGTAAGGGTGCATATGCAGAACAGCCTATGTGATCTGTTTGAAGCAAAAATCGGTGAATGTGGATGGCCGTTGCGCAGTGCCATGAGTATGATCGGCAAGGAGGATGAGGGTGTCATCGTGGTACTGAGAAATCACGATACGGCTCGGGAGATCGTGCAGAGGATGATTGACATGCAAGCTGTGGATGATTCACAGAAGAAGTTTGTCAAGAACGACAATAGCAAGGAGCTGCGAACCTATGGTGTGGGGGCGCAGATTCTATTCGATCTCGGGGTAAGAAAGATGCGGGTATTGAGTGCACCCAAGAGTATTCATGCCCTGTCCGGATTTGATATGGAAGTTACCGAGTATGTGGCGGGAAAGTGAGCCGGTAAGGTAAAGTGCTTAAGAATATGCGGTGTGTTGAACGGACACTGACTATAGTTAGGTGTGAAGAGTAAGTATCAGTTGTTAAATTTCAGGGTAGTAATAGATGAGTATAAAGACAATCGAAGGGGCAATGACTGTCAAAGATGCACGCTTCTGTCTGGTGGTTGCGCGCTTTAACAGCTTCATTGTTGAGAGTCTGCTGGATGGGGCCGTGGATACCCTGAAGCGACATGGTGCCAATGAAGACGACATTACCCTGGTGCGGGTGCCGGGTGCTTTTGAGATGCCGCTGGCGTTGGAAAAGCTGGCGGCGAAGGGTGAATACGACGCTATCATCGCGCTGGGTGCCGTGATACGTGGGGGCACACCTCATTTTGAATATGTTGCCGGCGAGTGTGTGAAAGGCATGGCACAGGTGACTTTGAAACATGGTGTCCCGATCGCGTTTGGCGTTCTCACCGTGGATACCATTGAACAGGCCATTGAGCGTGCCGGGACCAAGGCTGGAAACAAAGGCGCAGAGGCAACCCTGTCTGCGATTGAAATGGTTAACCTGTTACGCCAGATCGGTTGATGAGTGAAAAACGCAGCCAAGCGCGCAAACATGCTGTTCAGGCGATCTATCAATGGCAGATAGCCGGACAGGATGTGGCTGATATCATCAATCAGTTTCTCGAGGAACAGGATCTCAAGAGTTTCGAAATTCCCTACTTTCAGGATCTGATGAAGGGTGTGCCAAGCCATCTGGTGGAACTGGATGAACTGCTCAAACCCACCCTGGACCGGGCCATCGAGAGTGTGGACCCGGTAGAGCGTGCCATTCTGCGTCTGGGTGTCTACGAATTAAGCCACAAGCCGGAGATCCCCTATCGCGTGGTGATCAACGAGGCGGTGGAACTGGCCAAGGTGTTTGGTGCGGAACAGGGTCATAAATTTGTCAATGGAGTACTTGATCAGGTGGCAAAGAAGGTACGTACTGTGGAAGTGAACGTGGGTCGAAGCTAGGGGCTTCAGTCAGCTATTCCTTAACTAATGTCCCTGGTCACTACTACTTCCCATCTTCTTTGAGCTTGGTACTGGTGTAGCGAAGCACCCTCTTTTTCTTCAATCGCTTGATAGTTACACTGGCAGTTTACTGGAGATAACAGCCACCCTAATGAGCAAGCGTCACCCTATCGCTGAATTCGACCTTATCAATGACTATTTTGCCGACATGACATCGCAACGCGGTGATGTGGTGTTGGGTGTGGGTGATGATGCTGCACTGCTGCGGGTGCCCCAGGGGATGGATCTGGCGGTGAGTGTGGATACCCTGGTCGCCGGTGTGCACTTTTTTCCCGATATCTCACCGGTGAATCTTGGCTATAAGGCCCTGGCGGTCAATCTCAGTGATCTGGCTGCCATGGGTGCTGAACCAGCCTGGGCCACCCTGGCGCTGACACTCCCCGAAGTAGATGACTTTTGGCTCAGGGAGTTCTGCCGGGGATTCGCCGAGCTGGCAGGGCAGTATGAGCTGCAACTGGTGGGGGGGGACACCACTTCCGGACCATTGAGCATCACAGTCCAAGTGCATGGTCTGTTACCCATGGGTAAGGGCCTGACCCGTAGCGTTGCGCGAGTGGGAGACGAAATCTATGTGACAGGTACCCTTGGTGATGCTGCAATGGCCCTGGATTGTAAGCATGCATGGGCTGACCGGAGTGATCTGCAGCCACTTATAGAGCGCCTCGAAAGACCGACTCCAAGGGTCGAGGCAGGTCTGGCCCTGCGCGAGCTTGCCAGCAGTGCAATCGATATCTCTGACGGCCTGCTGGCGGATCTGGGGCATATTCTGCAATCGAGCGGGGTCGGTGCCAGGCTGGAACTCGATAAGATCCCCTTGTCGTCTCCGGTTGCCGCCAATCTCCAGGGGGGAGAAGAGTGGGGGATCATAATCGCGGGTGGTGACGACTATGAGCTCTGTTTCACCCTGCCAGTGGAACATCGCGACCAGGTGGCCGCAATCTCGCGGCGAAGCGGTGTCAATATGACACCCATTGGTATCATTGAGGCGCAGCGGGGATTGCGCTGTCTCCAAGGGGATGGATCTTTATGGACGACTGGGCGTACGGGTTACGAGCATTTCTCGAGCCGGGACGGAGAAACCTGAGTATGTTTCAGACGCTGGCACCAGGGATGGATCTTATCCATGCATGAAGAAGAAGTGATGCCTGACATGCGCAAGCCGGTCCATCTGCTTGCGTTTGGTTTTGGCAGCGGTCTGCTGCCCAAGGCGCCTGGCACCTACGGTACCCTGGTCGGGATACCACTCTATCTGTTACTCCAGCCCCTCTCATTGCTACTCTACTCACTCCTTGTCCTGCTGGCATTCGTTGCCGGTGTGTGGATCTGTCAGCGAACTTCTGACGATCTGGGTGTACATGATCATAGTGGCATCGTATGGGATGAGATCGTCGGCTACCTGGTTGCGATGGCAATCGCTCCGTCCGGCTGGGTATGGATTGCGATTGGGTTTTTGCTGTTTCGTGGGTTTGATATCCTTAAACCCTGGCCTATTCTCTGGATTGACCGGAGAGTGAAAGGCGGATTGGGTATCATGCTGGACGATGTTGTGGCAGGACTCTTTACCGCAGGCTCTATCTTGCTACTCAACCTGACAGGATGGTTTTCATGAGAAAAGGCTGTTTCATGTTACTGCTTTTGGCTGCTAGCTATCCTGTCCAGGTCTTTGCAGTCGATCAGATCGTGGTGGAGGCGTTGTTCACTGACAAGGCAATGGTAACCATTGACGGTGTCAGAAGGCTGCTGAATCTCGACAAGCCATCCCCTGAGGGGGTACGGCTGATCTCTTCAAACAGCAAAGAGGCGGTGATTGAGGTGGAAGGAGAGCGTAGAACCTATCCCCTTGGCGGGCATATCACCACCCGCTTTTCCAAACCTGATCTGGTGACCGCCAAGGTATGGCGAAACCAGGCCGGGGCCTATACCACGGTGGGCACGATCAATGGCAGGACGGTCAATTTTATGGTCGACACCGGCGCTACAGCTGTCGCCATGCATGCCAATCAGGCCAAGCGTCTGGGTATATCCTACAAGCTGGATGGCAAGCGTATCATCGTGAATACAGCGAGTGGTACTGCAAATGCATATGATGTCACTCTCGACAGAGTGCAGGTAGGGGAGATCACCCTGAATAATGTGAGAGGGTTCGTGATCGATACCAACGGTCCTGCCCGCGTGCTGTTGGGGATGAGCTTTCTCAACCGGGTCAAAATGGAGGACCAGGGGGCAGTGCTGCTGCTGGAAAAACGTTTCTGACTTACAGCTATGCTTGATGCTGTGCGGTGGGTGCGGCGAGCCGCACCCTACACGAGTGAAGGACGTCCGATCGGGATTACACGGGATCGGTCGTCTTGTCCCTTTCGATCAAGGCGTAGGCCGAGTGGTTGTGGATGGATTCGAAATTCTCCGACTCCACCACATAGGCGCTGATACGATCTTCACGATTCAATTGCACGGCAATGTCCCGCACCATGTCCTCGACGAATTTCGGATTGTCATAGGCGTGTTCGGTGACGAACTTTTCATCCGGTCTTTTCAGCAGGCCGAAGAGTTCACAGGAGGCCTGTTTTTCCACCATGTCAATAATCTCTTCGATCCAGATAAAGCCGACGGTGCGTGCCTGCACAGTGACATGGGAGCGTTGATTGTGCGCGCCGCGGTCGGAGATCTTCTTCGAACAGGGGCAGAGGCTGGTTACCGGAACCACAACCTTGATGTCAATGATGGGTGTACCCCCATGGATCTCGCCAATCAGGGTTACATCGTAGTCAAGCAGGCTCTTTACTCCTGAAACCGGTGCCGTCTTATTGATGAAGAAGGGAAAATTCATCTCGATATGGCCCGACTCCGCCTCCAGTCGATCAGTCATCTCCGCCAGCATATCCTTGAATGATCCGACCGTAACCTCAGTCTCATGGCTGTTCAGGATCTCCACGAACCTGGACATGTGGGTGCCCTTGAAGTTATGCGGGAGATTGACGTACATATTGAAGTTGGCAATCGTGTGCTGTTCGCCCTCGCTGCGGTCCCTGATTCGCATCGGGTGGCGAATGTCTTTGATACCCACCTTGTTTATGGCTATTTGGCGTGTATCGGCACTGTTCTGCACATCGGCTATTTGTGAACCGCTGAGCGGTGTCTTGTCGAGCATGTTATTTATTCCTGCCCCACCTTCTGGTGCGGACGTGTGAAAAACATTGATTCAAGGGTATCGTCACCACAGTTCGGGGACAACGGATAGAACATCAGGTATTTACAGCTGAATCATCGTATTCAGTACTGGATTGTGATCGTTCCCAGGAATCAACCGGGTCGAACGATCGATTATCTCTAAAACCACTATCTGGAGTCAAACCGTCAGGATTTAGTGGGATGCCATCACAAATCTTATTTAGCATTTATAAAACAATTGGTTAGCAATTCGAGTGTGATTTCGCGATGGCGCCGTGCTGAAGGCGGGCAGCTATTACAGTTTGAGTTTTTAGTTTTGAGTTATTTGAGCCAGGTTTGTGTTTATTTGGTTAGTTTCAGCCACATGGGAAGTTTAACAAGAATACTTTAGAGAGCAGTGAGCGAAGTGAACTCATTCACTCAAAACTCAAAACTTTTATATGTCTAATAGAATAATTTTATAATTCAGTAGGTTCTGGCTGTTATGTAGTGTGCAATCCAGCGCAGGGGATCGGCCTCGCTGTCGAAGTCATCCAGGCTGTGCAATGCCTCCTGTATGAGAGTTTGCGCCTTCTCCTTCGCTCCATTGAGCCCGAGAAGTGAGGGATAGGTCGGTTTCTCCTGGGCCAGGTCCTTGCCTTTGGTCTTTCCCAGGGTCTCGGTATCGCCCTCCACATCCAGGATATCGTCCTGAATCTGGAATGCCAGTCCAATGCATTTGGCATAGTGATCCAGATGCTGAGTGAGCTTTTTATCGGCGTTTGGATCGAGCAGCGCGCCCAGACGTACCGCAGCCCGAATCAATGCCCCGGTCTTGTGGATATGCAGATTCTCCAGTTCCGCCAGGTTGAGATCCCGCCCGACCGCCTGCAGATCGATGGCCTGACCCCCGGCCATGCCGCGAGAGCCGCTGGCCCGTGCAAGTGCCTCCACCATTGCGAGCCTGATCTGGGCATCTGCCTGCATGCAGGGATCGCAACAGAGGGATTTGAAGGCCAGGGATTGCAGGGCATCCCCAACCAGGATCGCTGTGGCCTCGTCATAGGCGCGGTGACAGCTGGGTTGGTTACGTCTCAGGTCGTCATCATCCATTGCCGGCAGGTCATCGTGTACGAGTGAATAGGCGTGGATCAATTCAACAGCACAGGCAGGGGCGTCAAGCCTCTCCCTGCTGACATGCAACGCCTGTCCGGCTGCGAACACCAGGATCGGCCGGATACGCTTGCCACCATTGAGGGTGGCATATCGCATGGCCTCATGCAGACGCGTAGGCAGGGTGGTGGATGGGGGGAGAAGTCGCTCCAGGGCCTGCTCGACACGCTGTTGGCACTCGTCGGTGAAGGCCTTCAGGCCGTCATTCATGGTCATCGGAGAAGGATTCCAGTTCGGCGTCCTGGGTCTCACCGTTAAGGATGCGAACCTTCTGTTCAGCCTCCTGCAATGACGCTTGGCAGATGCGGGTCAGGGCAACCCCTCGTTCAAACGATTTCAAAGACTCCTCGAGGGATAAATCGCCCTGTTCCAGAGATTCTATGAGGCCTTCCAGCTCCTTCATCGCCTCTTCGAATGGGGGTGTTTTCTGTTTTCTCGCCACTTTTGCTATCACTGTAATATACGGCTTCCGCGGAAGCTTTGGTCTCAAGGGTAAACTAACCTACCCCGGATGCAGTGGTCAATGATAGCGACCAACTCATCCTCCGCCGACAGGAGGGGTAACTCATCTCGAGACTCGCCAGCACTCTCCCAGGTGTGTAAACTCCGGCCGTTGAAAACCATTTGCATAGGATCGACAAAGTAAGATGAGTGGTAGCTACGACGCTTCTGATATCGAAGTCCTCAGCGGCCTTGAACCGGTGCGCAAGCGACCTGGGATGTACACCGATACCACCCGGCCCAATCATCTTGCCCAGGAGGTTATCGACAACAGTGTGGACGAAGCGGTTGCCGGCTTTGCCAAGTCGATCGAAGTCACCCTCTACAAAGACGGTTCCCTGGAGGTGGTGGATGACGGTCGGGGGATGCCTGTGGATGTCCATCCCCAGCAGGGAGTGCCGGGGGTCGAGGTGATCCTCACCAAACTCCATGCCGGCGGCAAGTTTTCCAATAAAAGCTATCGCTTTTCAGGTGGCCTGCATGGGGTCGGTGTATCCGTTGTCAACGCCCTTTCCAAACATCTGGAGGTATGGGTACGACGGGATGCCAAGGAGTACAACATGGCCTTTGCCGATGGGCATAAGGTTTCTGACCTGGAGATTGTGGGTAAGGTGGGACGTAACAACACCGGCACTCGCTTACGCTTCTGGCCGGATCCGGGCTATTTCGACTCCTCTCGTTTCTCCACCCGCCAATTGCGCCATGTTCTGCGGGCGAAAGCGGTACTCTGTCCCGGCCTGAAGGTCTCATTCTTCGATGAGAAGAGTGGCGAAAAGGAGTCATGGGTCTACCAGGATGGCTTGAGAGACTACCTGCTGGATGCCTTACAGGGGCTGGAGAAGATCCCGCAAGAGGGGTTTGTCGGAGAGATGTCAGGGAACACCGAAACCGCTGCCTGGGCGGTCGTCTGGCTGCCTGAGGTGGGCGAGCTGGTGACCGAGAGCTATGTCAATCTGATTCCCACCTCCCAGGGAGGAACCCATGTGAACGGCCTGCGCACAGGCCTCACCGATGCGGTCCGAGAGTTCTGCGAATTTCGCAATCTACTGACCCGCGGAATCAAGCTGACACCGGAGGATGTATGGAACCGGGTCTGCTATGTGCTATCCGTCAAGCTACAGGATCCACAGTTTTCCGGCCAAACCAAAGAGCGTCTATCTTCCAGGGAGTGTGCTGCCTTCGTATCCGGGGTGGTCAAGGACTCGTTCAGCCTGTGGCTGAATCAGCATACGGATGTGGGTGAGCAGATTGCCGAGATGGCGATTACATCCGCACAAAGTCGCATGCGTGCCGGGCGCAAGGTGGCCAGAAAGAAGGTGACACAAGGGCCGGCGCTACCGGGCAAGCTGGCCGATTGCAGCTCTGTGGATCCGAGCAGAAGCGAGCTGTTTCTGGTAGAGGGCGATTCAGCCGGGGGATCGGCAAAGCAGGCGCGGGACCGGGAGTTCCAGGCGATCATGCCGCTGCGGGGTAAGATCCTCAACACCTGGGAGGTGGAGCATGGCGATGTGCTGGCCTCACAGGAGGTGCATGACATTTCCGTTGCCATCGGGGTTGAGCCCGGCAGCAGTGACTTGTCGAATCTAAGGTTCGGTAAAATCTGTATCCTGGCCGATGCGGATTCCGATGGGCTGCATATCGCAACCCTGTTGTGTGCGTTGTTTCTGCGTCATTTCAAGCAACTAGTGGAACAGGGACATGTCTATATAGCTATGCCGCCGCTGTATCGAATTGATGTGGGAAAACAGGTCTTCTATGCATTGGATGATTCGGAAAAGCAGGGAGTGTTGGACCGCATTGAAGCGGAAAAATTACGCGGTAAGATCAATGTGCAACGCTTTAAAGGTCTGGGTGAGATGAATCCTTTACAGCTAAGGGAGACGACGATCCATCCTGATACCCGTCGCCTGATCCAGTTGACCATAGAACATGGAGATAGCACAAACCGTGTCATGGATATGATGCTGGCCAAGAAAAGGGCGTCTGATCGTAAAAAATGGTTGGAAGATAAAGGGGATTTGGCAGAGATATAACGATTATTTTGAGACCGAGAGATGACTTTGAATAGACAACAATTTTTTTGCAAGAATAATTTACAACTACGCAACGTTCTGTTGTTTCTTACCCTGGTCTTCGCCTGTGGTTGGTTAAAACCTGCATACACGGCTGATTTCGAACCGCTTGACGAGATGGCCCTCATGAGTCTGAAAAAGCACTCCAAGGCCATGCAGCAGTTGGCACCGCAACTACGGGTTCAATTAAGAAGCGTGCGTATGAATATGAAGTTCGATGTCAGGGAGATCCACAATATCGAGCGCAGCATTGGAAAGGCGCTAAGCGATGTCGAGCGTATGCTCGCAATGCATAATACAGATCGTGTCAACTCAATCAGAGCCCGGTTTCTAGTAGATGATCTTCGCCGTAAAGCCGCAGCCCTGACCCAAGGCCTGGCACACGTAACCCTGCGGGTTGCAAAAAAATACGGCGTTACGGACCAACAAGCGATCAACGACATTCAGCTGAGTGAGGAAGACGCTCAGCTACTATCCCTGCTTAGGGATTATAGTCAACTGGTCAACCAGAGTTTGCAATTGGTGTCGGGTATGGTCGAGGACGAGTCACTACAACCGATACAGTGACCATCCAAGCGTCGATTTGGCTACCAAAGGGCAGTGATTTGCCATATATCAATGCTCGCCCTGTGAACACCATGCATCATTGCGTCCTTTAGCTGCCACATCACCGTGATGAACCGGCGGCAGATGACCACAGCATTCGGGTGATAGAGTTTTTTAAAATGCAGAGAATAGGACTTTATTTGGCCATCGTAGCGGCGGGTGGTGTGCTCGCATGGCTACTTTTGTTCTGGAACCCCGTCACTGATGAAGGGCATGTTGCAATCAACCCAACACTTGCCACAGAGCCAAAAGGAGGGGATTTTTCCTTAATCTCTTCCCGCGGACCTGTCGCATTGAGTGATTACCGCGGCAAGGTGGTATTGCTCTACTTTGGCTATACCTGGTGTCCTGATATCTGCCCAACCAATCTTGCCTTGATAAGTACCACCTTGTCTGCCATGGATGATAGGGAGCGTGAGCAGATACAGCCACTGTTTATCAGTGTCGATCCTGATCGGGATACACCGCAGCGCCTGAAGGAGTATGTGGAGTATTTCCACCCTTCACTGATGGGTCTGACCGGCAGCACAAGTGAGATCGATGAGATTGTCGCACGCTATGGTGCTGCCTACCGTATCGTGGACAAAAAGGTTGATGGGCCCTATGTGGTCGATCATACGGCGGATACCTACATTATCGATAAACAGGGCAAACTGGTACGCAGGATGGCCCACGGATCCAGTGCCGAAGAGATACTCGACGCACTGGGTCCGCTGCTTCAGGAAAACCTGAGTAGATAACCCGCGGACTCCAGATAGCTGGCTTCCTGCTCCAGCTCCTTTCTCGTCAATGGATGGTGAGCGATCCACTCTTCGGGAAAAACCAGGGATATCTTGTGATCTTCGACCTCAAGTCTGGGTATGGGCTTGGCAACCGTGGAGCGTGCCCGATGGGTCAATACCGAGAGTCTGAGCAGAATGCAGAGCAGTTTGGTACAGCTCACCACATCTTTTGGGAGTGCCTCGAATATGGCTGCCGGAAATTTTCGCCGATGTCCTCTGACCAGGGCCGCGAGAACCTTTTGCTCTTGCAGGGAAAAGCCGGATAGATCAGATTTTTCCAGCAGATAGGCGCCGTGTTTCTGGAATTGGCTATGGGAGACAGTCAGACCAATCTCATGTACTTTCGCCGCCCAGGATAGCATCGCTGCATAGCGCGGTTCCTCTAGATTCCAGGCCCGTTTGGCCTGTTCGTGGAGGGCCAGGGCGGTTGCTTTCACCCGCTCAACCTGAGCCTCATCCGCGTCATAGCGGCGCATCAGGGTTTTCAGGGTGCGCTCACGGGCGTCCTCCTCCTGGCCGCGTCCGACCATGTCGTATATCAAGCCTTCCCGCAAGGCCTCGGAGGAGACTTCCATATGTTCGATGCCGATCTGCTCGAAGACGGCCGAGAGCACGGCCAGGCCACCGGCAAAAACCGGTTTTCTCTCTTCAGACAACCCTTTCAATGAGAGCTTGTCGATGTTGCCTGCATCGATCAATGCCCGTTTCAGTCGTTGTAGGGATTCGCAGCAGATCCCTGTCTTGCTCCAACCCTGCTGCAGGATCACGTTACCAATCGATTTGATACTGCCCGAACTACCGATTGCCCGGGTCCAATCCCCATCTCTGAATTCATATCTCACCGGCCGGATTTCCAGGCTACAGGCAAGCTCCGCATCACGCATGGCCTGTGCTGTTATATTACCGTCAGCAAAGAATCTACGGCTTATACTGACACACCCCATATGCAGACTCTCCCGCTCATGAGGTTGATAGCCCTGGCCGATGATCAGCTCGGTACTGCCGCCACCGATGTCCACGACCAAGCGTGTTTCATCCCCTGCAGCAAGTCCATGTGCCACCCCAAGGTAGACTAGCCGTGCCTCCTCCCGTCCGGCGATAATTTCTATAGGATGCAGCAAGGCCTTTTCCGCAAGACCGTGAAAATTGTCATCCGTATGGATCTGGCGCATGGTATTGGTGCCGACGACACGAATATTTTCAGCCGGCAGGGGACGCAAGCGTTGTGCATATCGCCCTAAACACTCAAGGGCGCGCTCGGCTACGTGGGGTTTGAGGCGCTTGTCTGCAGTCAGGCCCTCGCCGAGTCTGACGGTATCTTTCATTCTGTCGATGATCTGCAGATGGCCCTCGATGACCCGAGCAACGATCAGGTGAAAACTGTTCGAACCGAGATCAATGGCTGCAATCGCTTCATCAAGATTGGCCTCTGGGATCTGTTCCTGCATCTTCTATGTTGACTCCAAATACTCTGAAAAAGGATCTTTAGCGTTTTTATAGGGTCCGACATCATATCAGGAATCGGTGGCAGGAGCCTGTTACAGCCCAGGCGTGATACGCACCTGGACGCCGCTTCCAACAATCGGTGACAATAGCGACTGGCGAGTCGATAGGATCTAAATAATGAAGTATTGCAGCCACTGCGGCTCAGAGGTGGAAGTCAGGGTTCCCGAAGGTGATAACAGGCCAAGACATGTGTGTGATACGTGCAGTACTGTTCATTATCAAAATCCCAAGATCGTGGTCGGCTGCATACCCGAGTGGGAGCAGCAGATTCTCTTATGTCGGCGTGCCATCGAACCCCGCTATGGCTTGTGGACTGTACCGGCAGGATTTATGGAGAATGGGGAGACGAGTCAGCAAGGGGCCGCACGGGAAACTCTGGAGGAGGCTTGTGCCAGGGTAGAAGTGGAGGGACTCTACACCCTCTTCAATCTTCCACATATCAATCAAGTATATATGTTGTTTCGCAGCCGGCTGCTCGATCTCGATTATGCCGCGGGTGATGAGAGTCTCGAGGTCAGGTTGTTCGCTGAATCGGAGATACCCTGGGATAAGCTTGCCTTTCCGGTGATAAAAGAGTCGCTCAAGCTCTACTATGCAGACCGCCAAGCGGGGAGATATCCGTTGCGTGGTGGTACCATCGTGCGTGCCGCAGGCTCAACCAGAGGCTACCAGACCATCCTTGATCCTGGATAGCCCATTCACATCCCCTAGCGATTGCTGTATCCCCATCGTTACCGGTGATGGATGATGAATGCCGGGCATTGGCGTGATGTGTCTGAAAGGCTAGAGTCCCGTTCCGCCAAAGCTCGGTACCAGGCGTACGTTATTGGCCACATAACCGTCATCCTTGTCACTTTGTTGGATATAGAACTCGAGTATGGAATCCCGATTCGACATCACCTCATCTGTGACTTCGTCGGCCAGTTCATTGGCGTGGCAAAAGACGCTTTCGTAGGGAGAGCCCTCTTGACGGGGATCGATAATCCACATATTCGGATCGATACGTTTGAGAAAACGTAAAAAACCATAGCCTTTTTCTGGAAACCATTTTGCGCACACACCACGCACACAGGAGCCAGGCTCTCCCCACTCGTTGCGGGGCTCATAAGAGATCGGTAACAGATCGGGGATCAGGAAACCCGAATAGTAATCGTCCACCAGCCGGCGCAACTCCTGTGAGACATTTCTGAATCCGAGCAACTCTACCCGACAACCACGATCTTGCAGGGCGGTTACCACCTGCAGAAAATCACCATCACCGGTAACCAGCAGCAACAGATCGAGCTTCTCCGCTTGCAGCATGGCGTCAACGGCCATATCCAGGTCTGCATTTGCTTTGGTAGTGACATTCCCCTCTTCGTCCGTATAACGGCGCACATTCTTCACGATAATCTTCCAGCCATATTCCCTGACCATTTGCTGATAGGTCATTGCACGACGACGATATTCAGGATCTTCCTTAGCCCGCTCCTGGTCGAAGGCGATATAGGTATTTAGTCTGAGCAGGGATCCGCCATAACGCCCTGCAAACATTCTTAGTATGTCGTAGCGTAATTGGTAACCGCCGTTATATCGAACATTTTCAGCGTCGACAAATACGCCAATTTTAATATCTTGATGCAATGTGTTGTTCCTGAAGTATTAAAAGGGATAAAAAAACAGTGTTAAAGCATTGTGTAATGAAGCGATGTTCCCATTGATTGAGGGTCTTTGACGATATATGCATCCTTGCAAGTTGTATGGCTTTTTTATGCCGATTCTGTACTCAATGGGTCGAAAAGCTTGATCTGTGGCCTGTTTGTGCTAATGATGAAAATCCAACCAAAAATAATATAGATAATTATAGGGTGAAAATCGTTTCATTCACCTTTGTTATAAAAGTAGATTAATTATACAACGGATTTAAGAATATTTTTAATGACGAACTAAACTAAGACCCATATAAAATTGGGATATTTTGCCCTTCGCCCTGACTTATCAATTATATGCCGTAATAAAAAACACCTGATGCGGATGGATTTCAGGTTATCGACTTCTCACTGGCGACATTATGCATTATTGTCGGTATTGGTAAGTGGGCATGCTATAAGATAGATACAAAACAATAACAGAAACCCAAAGGCGGGTAATATGACGGCCACCGATATTCCGATAGCTCAACATCTTAACCTCGGCGAACTGTTTCTTCAGGCAGATCGATTAGAGCCGTGTGTATTGGTGATATTCGGCGCAGCTGGTGATTTAACTCAGCGCAAGCTTATTCCCGCACTCTATAACCTGGCGCGTGAACAGGCAGTGGATGAACGCTTTGCCGTTATCGGTTACAGTCGTAGACCGCAAAGCGATGCGGAATATCGTAGCATCCTGTTTGACGGACTACAGGCCTACTCACGATCCCAACCCATTGATGATACGGTCTGGCAGGCGTTCAGCCAGGGTATCAGTTATGTGGAAGGCAATTTTGAAGACCCGGAGGGTTATGTTGCCCTACGCACGGCGATGGAAGCCGTCGAACAACTCATCGGCAGCGAAGGAAATCGTCTCTTCTACTTCGCCACTCCCCCCTCTGCCGCACCCGTGATACTGCACCGCCTTAGTGAGGCTGGTTTACTCCAATCCGGTGGCGCCGAAACACCCTGGACCCGGGTCATCATGGAAAAACCCTATGGCCGTGATCTCGAGTCGGCGAGCGACCTGAATCGGATTGTCGCCGAGGTGCTGCAAGAGGATCAGGTCTATCGCATCGATCACTATCTGGGCAAGGAGACGGTGCAGAATATATTGGTGGCGCGTTTGGGCAATACCATATTCGAGCCCCTTTGGAATCGAAAATATATCGATCATATCCAGATCACCGCCGCCGAGTCGATTGGCGTGGAAGGCCGGGGGAGGTTCTATGACAAGACCGGTGTGATCAGGGATATGGTACAGAGTCACCTGCTTCAGGTACTCTCACTCTGCGCCATGGAGCCGCCGGTCTCTTTCGCCGCCGATGATATTCGGGATAAACGGGTCGAGGTACTGCGTTCCCTGCGCCAGTTCACCTCCCAGGAGGTTTTGGAGCATGCGGTCTTTGGTCAGTATCGCGGCTACCGTGATGAGGACAACGTGGAGCCGGATTCGCGCACCCCAACCTATGCCGCCATCAAATGCTATATCGATAACTGGCGCTGGCAGGGTGTGCCTTTCTTTCTCCGGGTAGGCAAACATCTGACCAAACGGATAACCGAAATCTCGGTGGTTTTCCGCCCTGTCCCCCTGTGTCTGTTCGGGCGCGATGATGTGTGTCAGGACCTGGAGCCGAATGTATTGACCATCCGTATCCAACCGGATGAGGGTATGGCCCTGAAAATATCCAGCAAGCGCCCCGGGGGTGAGATGGAGGTGGGTTCGGTGGAGATGGATTTCAGCTACTCCGAAACCTACACACATCCCATCAAAGACGCCTACGAACGACTCTTGTTGGATGCCGTGAAAGGGGATGCCACCCTGTTCGCGAGGCGGGATGAAGTGGAGTTTGCCTGGCGTTTCGTAACCCCTGTTCTGAGTCACTGGGAAGGTGCGAAAAGACGACAGCCCGTATTCTATGCCGAGGGCAGTGAAGGCCCTGTGGAAGCCGAAAAACTGATGGACCGCTACAACCGTCAATGGCGGGAGATCTAATGGAACGTTTCATTGTCGATCCAATCGAGTTTAATGCACAGGCTGAACGGTGGATCTGCAACAAGATCCGGCTGGTGCTTGAGTCGTCACAACGTTGCCATCTGATGTTGGCCGGTGGGGCGACGCCCCTGCCTGTCTACCAACGCCTGGCATTACGCAATGACATCCCCTGGTCCCAAATCAATCTCTACTTCGGTGATGAGCGCTGCGTGCCGGTGAATACCCCGGAGAACAACTACTCCACGGTGATGAACAGCCTGTTTCCTGATGGTGACCGTCCGGAAGGCATGCATGTCTACCGCATGTGTGGTGAAGAGGAGCCCGACAAGGCGGCGGAGGTATACGAGCTGGTGCTGCCGGAGAGGATCGACATCCTGCTCCTCGGTGTGGGTGATGACGGCCATACGGCATCGATATTTCCCGGATCGGCCGCGCTGGATGAAGATAAGCGACGGGTGATGCCGAGCATCGGTACAAAACCGCCGCTACAGCGTTTGACAATTACGCCACCCGTTATCCAAGGCGCCAGGCATCTGTTGGTAATGGTCCAGGGTGGGGGGAAGGCCGATGCCGTTCGTCGGGCGCTGGTGGATCACAACGTGCCCGCAGCCATTGCCCGGGATGGGGATTGGATGATGGATATCCTGGCGGCCCGTTCATTGCCGGAGGATCAGCGACTGGGGCTATTGATTTAGTATTAAAAGGTCTTAACTGACAGGAATAGAGTATGCCTGAAATCGAACAGTTTCATATCGGCCTGATCGGGCTGGGTGTCATGGGCCGCAATCTGGCGCTGAATATGGAAGAGAAGGGCTTTCCGGTTGCGGTATGGAACCGGCGCAGTGGAGCAATCACCGAGTTTTTGGGTGAAAACCGGGATAAGCGGTTTGGCGGCGATCCGGATATGGCTCGGTTCATAGCCCTGCTGGAGCGACCGCGGCGGATTCTGTTGATGATCAAGGCGGGAGATCCGGTGGATCAGGTGATCGAGCAGTTGATCCCGTTGCTGGAACCTGGCGATATCATCATGGATGGCGGCAACTCCTGGTTCGAGGACACCCGGCGTCGCGAGCGCTATCTTCGCGACAAGGGGCTGCATTTCGTCGGTGTCGGTATATCCGGTGGCGAGGAGGGGGCGCGTCATGGTCCATCCATGATGCCGGGTGGCTCCAGGGACTCCTACGCAGAGGTGAGTGCGGTATTTGAGGCAATCACCGCCCAGACCGAAGCGGGTGCCTGTGTTACCCATGTCGGCCCTGACGGCGCCGGTCATTTCGTCAAGATGGTGCATAACGGTATCGAATATGCCGATATGCAGCTGCTCGCGGAGGTCTATGACCTGATGCGCCGGGGCCTGGGCCTAAAGGAATATGAGATGGCCCGGCAGTTCGATGCGTGGAACCAGGGACCGATGGAGTCGTTCCTGGTGGAGCTGACGGCCCAGGTGATGAAGGTGGTTGATCAAGATAGCGGTGAACCCCTGGTGAGTCTGGTGATGGACAAGGCGGGACAGAAGGGGACCGGCCGTTGGACGGTACAGGCCGCCCTTGAGCAGGGTGTGGCGGTGCCTGGTATTGCTGCCGCGGTGGATGCCCGGTTGCTCTCTTCCATGAAACAGCAGCGGGTGGCGGCATCTCCCTTGCTACAGGGACCGCAGGCCGTGGGTAGTGCTGACAGGGAATCCCTGCTGGCGGATCTCCATGGCGCCATCTACGCCTCAAGGATCACCGCCTATGCGCAAGGGCTGGACCTGATTCAAAATGCTTCGGAGCGCTATCATTGGTCCATCGATCTGGCGGAAACCGCGCGTATCTGGAAGGGAGGGTGCATTATCCGGGCGCGTCTGCTCGACCCAATCCGTGAGGCCTATTCCAATGATTCGAAACCGATCAATCTGATGCTGGATCCCGCGCTGGCTGCCCAGTTGCAGGGGTTGCAGGGTGCATGGCGCAGGGTGATCGGTTTCGCAACCCATGCCGGGATACCGGTTCCGGTGATGAGCGCCTGTCTCAACTATTTCGACAGTTACCGTACCGAGCGATTGCCGCAAAACCTGATCCAGGCCCAGCGGGATGCCTTCGGTGCCCATACCTATGAGCGCGTGGATCATCCTGAGTGGGGTTTTGTTCACTCGGATTGGTAGCAATCCGTTGTAAAAAGCAAAACGCAAATAGCCGCAAATTTATATATACGTCCGCAAATGAACGCAAATCTTGCGTTTTCAACCTAGGGCCTGTTAACACTAATCCAATGCACTCTGTTGTGCCTGAAAAACGCCAATCAAGGCGCATTCCAAGGGCACTTCCTGCGGGCGCACCCCAAGGGCACTTCCTGCGGGGCGCACCCCAAGGGCACTTCCTGCGGGGCGCACCCCAAGGGCACTTCCTGCGGGGCGCACCCCAAGGGCACTTCCTGCGGGGCGCATTGGATTAGCGTTAACAGGTCCTAGTGACCTAGGTAGTACTGTACTATTTGGCTAGTCGGTCATGGTAAAGAGCGTAGGATCGGATTCGTGTTGTACCATATTGGAAAGTAAATCGTTCCATTTGCGTTTATTCGCGTTCATTAGCGGACTGATTTTGTTACAAGACCGATGTGGAACTGAGTTGGCGCTACAGATCCTGCCAGCCAGTCAACAACAGGCCTGATGCAACACCGGCCAGGCCCGCCCCGAGAACGCCTCCCAGGATAGCGCTAGGCAGGTTGGCGTGGATGACCTCCAATGCAGCGGAAAGCGGTCCGGCCACGCTGTCGTCGATGCTACTGATCATGACGAAGAAACAGAGTGCTATAAAACCCGAAACCCCCACCCCTACCATCAAACCATCGCCAACCGGTGGCAGCAGGTTGTCATAGAGTTTGATAAAACCGGGGACCAGGGCGACATAGAGGATACCGGTCAGCGGACAGAGCAGGGCGACTATCATGCTGATCGAAATCGGTGCAGTGAAATTCACGACCAGTAGATAGGTGAGTGAGGCCAGCCAGCCGGCACTGAATCCAGCCAATGTTTTCGCATCCGCACGATTGACCCGTGAGCCCATGGAGAAGGTGCCATAGAGGGCGCCGACAACCGCCCCCACTGCAGAGACCAGGATCACTAGAAACAGCAGATCCACCGGATGATCGGAGAGGATGAAATAGAATATGGAGATGGGTGAAATAATGGTGGTCATCAAGACCGCAAGCCGCATACTGCTGTAGATCAGCGCACCAAGGGTTCCGGCGAGTACACCCGCGAACAGATTGGGATCGATCGGCAGCTGCCAATGGTCGGCGAATGCAGCCAGGAAAACAAACAGCATGGCGTAAAGCAGGCCAATAAAGGCCCAGATAGCGCCCCTGATCAGGGCCTCTATAAGCCGTTGCCGGGAAATGGATGACGGTTGTTGAACTTGCATGATGCAGGTGTTTATTCAGTATTCATTCACCCCTACATCATGTCATTGATTCATGCTACATGCCAGATTGTTAATGCAAATAAAAAGGCTCTGTGATGGCATCCATTCCATACTATAATTAGCTTGTCTTATGAAAAGCATCAATGTAACGCGCGCTGCGCGCATTCCCGATCCGCTCCGCATCAGTCGATACCAGAAAAGCCCTGAACTCGGCCCAAGGATACTCTTCTTCAGTGGAGGCAGTGCCCTGAATGACGTGAGTCGGGTGCTGAAGAGCTACACTCACAATTCAATCCACCTGGTTACCCCCTTCGACTCCGGTGGCAGCTCTGCTGAGCTGAGACAGGCATTCGATATGCCTTCAATCGGTGATCTGCGCAGTCGTATGGTAGCCTTGGCGGATGAAACCGTGACCGGTCACCCGGAGGTGTTTGATCTGCTGACCTACCGCTTTCCCCTCAAGGCGGGGAAGGGTGAGTTACTGGATCAACTCGAGTCTATGATCCGAGGCAGGCACCCACTGGTGGATCCGGTGAATAACCCGATACGGCGTATTATTCGCAATCAACTGGGTTATTTCTACGATGCCATGCCGGCCAAGTTCGATCTGCGCGGTGCCAGTATCGGTAATCTTATTCTCAGTGGCGGCTATCTCAATAACCATGAACATCTCGACCCGATAATCTTTCTGTTTGAAAAGATGGTGGGGGTGCAGGGGATCGTGCGCGCAGTGGTGAACGACAATTACCATCTCTCCGCTGAGCTGGTAGATGGCAGTCGTGTTATCGGTCAGCATCTGTTGACGGGCAAGCAGGTGGCCCCCTTGGAGAGTCCGGTGAAACAGCTCTCCCTGTCAAAGGGATTAGACAGGTACACCCCGGTTAAGGCCCAATTGCGCAAAAAGAACCACAAGCTGATCCAAACCGCGGAAATGATCGTCTATCCGCCCGGCAGCTTCTACTCCAGCATCGTCGCCAATCTGTTGCCCCAGGGTGTCGGGGCCGCGATAGGGGAAAATGCCTGTCCCAAGATCTATGTGCCGAATCTGGGATCAGACCCGGAACAGCTGGGGATGGATCTGAACGATTCGGTGCAGCAGTTGCTCTCCTATTTACACCAGGATTTACCAGGCGCCAGCAGCAAAGGAAGGCTGCTGAATTTCATCCTCCTCGACAGCAAAAACGGTGACTACCCATCGCGACTCTCCAGCAAACTCCTGGAGGGGTTGGGTATTCAGGTTATCGACACCCCGCTGATCAGCTCAAGCAGTGCTCCCTACTACGATTCGAGGCTGTTGGTCTCAGCCCTGCTATCACTCACCTAGGGCTCAGCCAGTGAGTGGCCGATTAGATGCAAGCCAGAGAGTAGCGTATATAATGTGAGGATAATCTCGCTGCATGCTGTATCCGGCGATGATCCATCTCTGTATTGGGGTAGCCTCGATCAATGACTCGTTTACCGTTTTCCAAATGGCATGATTGCCAGCAGGATTATTTATGATACTCAATGGTTTATTCGATTTTTCTCTAGCCGACTTTATTATTCTGACCCTCCTCCTTACCCATATCACCATCGTTTCGGTGACCGTCTTTCTACATCGCCACCAGGCCCATCGGGCACTGGAGCTGCATCCGTTACTGAGCCATTTTTTTCGTTTTTGGCTCTGGTTGACCACCGGTATGGTGACCCGGGAATGGGTAGCCATACACCGCAAGCATCATGCGATGTGCGAAACGGAGAGTGATCCCCACAGTCCCCAGACCAGGGGGCTGAGTAAGGTATTGTGGCAGGGCGCGGAGCTATACAAACAGGAGGCGAAAAATCAACAGACCCTGGAGCGCTACGGCAAGGGCACACCAGACGATTGGCTGGAGCGCCATCTCTATACACCTTACAACTTTACAGGCATCATCCTGTTGCTGGTTGCTGAGTTCATACTCCTAGGGCCTGCTGGTATCACGGTCTGGGCTGTGCAGATGATCTGGATACCCTTCTGGGCTGCGGGTGTGATCAACGGTATCGGTCACTACTGGGGCTATCGCAATTTCGAGATACCCAATGCGGCCACCAACATTGTTCCCTGGGGTATATTTATCGGGGGAGAGGAGTTGCACAACAACCATCATGCCTTCGGCAGCTCTGCCAAGTTGTCTAACCGGTGGTGGGAGTTCGATCTGGGCTGGTTCTATATCAAGCTGTTCACTTTTTTAGGCTTGGCGAAGGTGCTCAAGATAGCGCCCAAACGCGCCTTGGTTGCCGAACGTCCTCAACTCGACATAGATGCGATCAAGGCGCTCACGGTGAATCGGCTGCAATTGCTGAGCGACTATCGCCGCAAGGTATTGAAACCGGTGTTTCGGGATGAGATCAGGCAGGCTAAACGCCCGCTGCGTCATCTCTACCGCAGCGCTCAACGGCTGGTGCGCCGGGACAGGATGCTCCTGAGTGACAGTGACTTGGTACAGCTGAAAGAGATTCTCGACACCAATGCGGCCCTGGACAAGGTCTATCAATTCAAATTGAAGTTGCAGGCGATCTGGGAGCAACACGCCTCCAGTCATGAAAAGCGCCTCGAGGCCTTGAGTCAATGGTGCGCCCAGGCAGAGGCGAGCGGGGTGGAGGCTTTACAGGAGTT
>NATW01000108.1 GCA_003094555.1 gamma proteobacterium symbiont of Ctena orbiculata | reverse complement strand
ACTTCATGATCCAGGGCGGAGGTTTCACCAAATCCATGGATACGAAGCAGACCCGGGACCCGGTGGAAAATGAAGCAAACAACGGCTTGAAAAACAGACGCGGCACCATTGCCATGGCGCGAACCTCCGCACCCCATTCCGCGACAGCCCAGTTCTTTATCAACCATAAAGACAATGGCTTTCTCGATTATCCCGGGCAGGATGGCTGGGGTTATGCTGTATTTGGTGAAGTCACCAAGGGTATGGAGATTGTAGACACTATCGCCAAGCAACCTATCGGAGTTACCGGAGGCATGCGCAATGTGCCCAAGTCTCCCATCATCATCGAGAAGGTCACTGTTCTCGAGTAAACCATTTTACACTCAAGCTACTGCAAACAGGATATTTCATGATCACATTGACAACAAATCTCGGACCCATCGTCATTGAACTGGACGAGGCCAATGCCCCGAAGACCTGTGACAACTTCAAACAATATGTACAGGATGGCTTCTTCGACGGCACAATCTTTCATCGGGTCATCGATAATTTCATGATCCAGGGAGGTGGCTTTCTGCCCGGCATGATCCAGAAACAGACCGGTGAGCCGATTGAGAATGAGGCCAAGAACGGCCTGTCAAATGAGATTGGCACCATTGCCATGGCGCGAACCATGGAACCCCATTCAGCCACTGCGCAATTTTTCATCAATGTGGCGAATAACAAATTCCTCGACCATCCGGGTCAGGATGGCTGGGGCTACTGCGTTTTCGGCAAGGTCACCAGCGGTATGGACGTGATCAACCAGATCAAAGGGACAGCCACCACCACCCAGGCAGGACACCAGGATGTGCCGGTGGAGGATATTGTGATCGAGAAGGCTGAAATCTCTGAGTGACCCAACAGCTGTTTATATCTGATCTGCACCTATCCATCGAGCGGATGGATCAGGTGCAGCTATTTCTTCGCTTCCTCACAGACCGGGCCCCAAAGGCGGACCATCTCTATATCCTGGGTGACCTGTTCGATGCCTGGGTGGGGGATGACTATGAAGCACCACCGATTCCAAGCATTAAGCAGGCTATGCGACGACTCAGCCAATCCGGCACCCGGTTGTGGTTGATGCAAGGCAATAGGGATTTTCTCATTGGGGATGACTTTTGCAGGGATACCGGGGCCACCCTGTTGCAGGACCCTACCCGGGTGGATCTGTACGGCAGTCCGACCCTGCTGATGCACGGCGATCTGTTGTGTACCGACGATCAGGCCTATATGGAATTTCGTCGGGAAATACGTGATCCGGACAATATCAAGCGCCTGCTCAGCCAATCGATTCAACAGCGATTGACCCTGGCAAACAGCTACCGGGCCAAGAGTGGCGAGGCCAAATCACTGAAACCGGAATCGATCATGGATGTCAATCAGGAGACTGTGGCGTCCTACCTCGTGGAATATCAGACGCAACGTCTGATCCATGGCCATACCCATCGTCCTGCGGACCATGTCATCGAGCTCGCGGGCCAGCGCCATTACCGGCATGTATTGGCGGAATGGCACCAGGATCACGGCGAGATGTTTTGCGTCACCGCCGACGGTTTCAACAGAGAGATATTCGCCTAGCGGCAATCCCTGAGCTGACCCAGGCAAAACCACTCAACGCATGCCGTTCATCGGCACTTGCTCATAGTCCTCGGGCAAACGAAATAGATTGGAACTGACCCTATGCTGGCTGGAGTAATCCAGCAACCTCTCCCGATTACCAAGCTGATCCCACACCCGGATGGGCAGACCTTTCTTCAATAGCAGGTCCGGGGCGAAAACATGAATTGCATCGTCGCATGAATCGCGATATTCGGCGGGAATGGCGCCCAGGCTGAGGTAGTGTTGATTCGCCAGAAGGGCTAAATAGTCCCCATAGGCCTTGAGTGCATCCAGCATCAAGCCCGGCACCAGAATCACGTTGCGGCAGGTTGTATCATTCACAATCAGGCGCCAGTGCTGCGGTTTGCTGCCGCCGATCGCGGGGCCATCGAAGCCGGCCAGCTGTTCCACTTTCAGTCTCATCCCCTGTGGGGTTTGCAAACTCTCGGATTGAGGCTGAATAACCAGGATCGATCGCTCCTCCGGGGTAACGCTATAGATGGTCCTCGCCTCTCTGTCGTAGAGTATGTAACCCCTATCCTGCCCTAGATCCTCAATGCGCAACATTTTCGGCGTCACCAGCAGCTGGCGTGTCACCTTATTCCCGTTCGCCTCCTGGACAGCAAACTTTAGGAGTCCGGCCCGGCTCTCGTCAGCAAGCACTTCCTTTTCCGGCACCACCACGGATAGCAGCACTATCCATGTCAGACAGACCCTGATCAATCTTGCGCACATAACGCCTCCAGGCGGTTCAACTCCTGCTCGCTGAAACCTGCTTCCCGCCTCGCTTGATGATGCAACGGACAACGGATCTCACCGTTCAGAAAATTCTCCAGCAGGTCAAAATAGGCCTGCTCCGGATCCAAACCCCGCTGCTGACAGAGATAGTGGAACCAGCGACTGCCGAACTGAACATGCCCAACCTCTTCCCGCAGAATGATCTCCAGCACCGCTACCGTCTCATGATCGCCAATCGCCTCGAAACGGCGCATGATGCCCGGTGTCACATCCAATCCCCGGGCCTCGAGCATGCGCGGCACCAAGGCCATTCTGATCAAGGGGTCGTGGGCCGTCCTCTGCGCCATCTCCCACAAACCGTTATGACCGGGAAAATCACCATACTCCGCTCCACCGGCACGCAGCCGTTCACGCAGCAGACGAAAATGGTGGACCTCTTCCTGTACCACCTGGATCCAATCATCATAGTAGGCCCTGGGCATCTCCGGATAGCGCTGCACCGCATCCCAGGCCAGATTGATGGCATTAAACTCAATATGGGCAATCGCGTGAATCAGCGCCAGACGACCCTGTTCACTCCCCAGGCCACGCCTCGGCAGCCGGCTCGGATGGACCAACTCAGGTGCTTGCGGACGTCCCGCCGGGATGGTTGATTCGCAGGGTGTCCAACCCGCTAGTATAAGTTCGCCGGCCAGCCAGGCATTCGCCGTCAATTCGGTAAGTCGCAGCTTTTCATCCACCGCTTCAGACAACAGGCAATCCCTGGCTGACTGAAATAGACTATGTGTCTCTATCCCCATTTCACTCCCGCAAACCAATTACCAGGTCCATCACATTCGTGCCAGTGGGGCCTGTAGAGATAAGGTCACAACTGACCTCCAGCAGGCTTCCCGAATCGGCATTCGCCAGGGATCGATCGACCTCCATGCCATGCAAAGCCGCACGGGATACCGTACCACCATCCACCAGCGCCCCGGCGTCTTCAGTCGGTCCGTCGCTACCGTCGGTGCCTGCCGCCAATAGATAACAATTCGAGCTGCCAGCCAATTCACGAGCCGCAGCCAGGGCAAGGTGCTGATTCCTTCCACCCCGGCCTGGCTCAGAGGGCAGGTTGACCGTGGTTTCACCCCCCCATA
This sequence comes from gamma proteobacterium symbiont of Ctena orbiculata, assembly GCA_003094555.1. Lineage (GTDB taxonomy): Bacteria > Pseudomonadota > Gammaproteobacteria > Chromatiales > Chromatiaceae > Thiodiazotropha. The sequence continues at coordinate 53,644 of NATW01000108.1, read as the reverse complement.
TAACAATACCCGACGGCCCCCGCAACAACTCTTGCGCCAGTGACTTACCGGTTGCAGCGGCATCTCCAGCGAGAAACTCATCCCGCAGTGACACCCTATAGCCCAGTTTGGCGGCGTGATCGGCAGCAGCCTCTCGGGCCAACTGCAGATTGGCGACTATCGCAATCTTCGGTGGCTTTGCTGGCATGTCAACCTGCCGCGCCTCCACCCTGTCCAGTCTATCCTGGAGCCAGGATGGCAGGGTCAGGGTGCTCAGGCGCCCTGCCAGGCCCTCATCCGGGGTGAGCAGGCCTGATCCGATTGCGGCGGGATCGTCACCCGGCACATCTGAAATTGCCAATCCCACCACCCTGGGCTGATCCAGATAAGCGAGTAACCCACCCCCCTTAATCCGCGATAGCGCCTTGCGTATGGTGTTCATCTGCAGGATATCGAGACCGCTGCCCAACATCCAGCCATTCACCCGGGCCAGATCGTCCAGGCCCAGACCATCGATTACCACTTCTACCAGGCTCGATGCCCCACCGGATATCAGGAACAGCAGTGGCAGCCGGGCATCGCTGGCTATGAAATCCAACAGTTTTTGACCGCCCTGCAGGCTGGTCTCATCCGGAATGGGATGTGCGGATTCATGCATCAAGCAACCCTGTTGACGGCACCATGCCTGGTCGATATGCCCATGCTTGGAGATGAGCAACGTCTGAGCTATCTGTCGATCCAGCACATCGTAAGCACCCCATACCATAGACTGGGCGGCCTTACCGATGGCGATCACCCTCAGCGGACCTGGAAATGGGTTCTGCTTCAACCAGTTCGATACGGATTCCCGGCCCTCCACCCGTTTCAAGGCCGCTTGATAGATCTCTATCAGTGAGTTGCGATGGTGTGCCTCGTGTTCCACTGTTGACATTTACAATCCTCTCGGAAGTGGCAGAAAGTTGCAGGATTTATGGCGAGGTCCACTTGGCTGGGTTACACTGTGGCACACAAAAATCGCGGGCTCACAGTGGCCAAATATCGCAAGTGATTGATTCAAATAGCGGAAACGACCTACAGCATTTTTTAGATATGCCATGACCGAGGATCTTTTCGCCAACTGAACAACATCTGTGCAATCCACCCCATTGAGCTCACCGCATTAAGTGACTGATAACGAGAATCTATATTGCCGGGAGCAGAGCGTTGGGAAGCATACAGTTACGTCGAAACTTCAGCCGTAATATCCTGATACGGATGATACTCCTCTCTGCTGTGATTGCAGCACTCATTGTTTGGAAGTACGAATTCATCAATGATGTCTATTTCCGCAATCAACTCACCAGCACCGGGCTGATCATCAATGGCACCATCGTTGGGCTGTTCGCGATCGGTATACTGCGCATGATCACCATCTTCCTCCACTATGCGGCGGAAGAGAATGCCCTGATCCGTTTCCTGCGCAACCTGCGCGAAGGTGAGCAGGACCCGCTGAACCTGATTCATAAGAAGGCCATCATCGCCAACCGCTACCGGACCATGCTGGGATTGCACAAGGCAAACTGCCCAATCAACCATGGTTCCCTGGCATCCACCTTGGTCGCCAATGAGAGCACCCGCAACAGCCTGCCTAAATTCATCAATAACATCCTTATATTGACCGGCGTCTTCGGTACCATCGTCTCACTCTCCATTGCCCTGATCGGCGCCTCCGATCAACTCGCCACCTCGATCAATGTGAGCGGCATGGGTATGGTGGTCCACGGCATGTCCACAGCACTATCTACAACCATAACCGCGATTATCTGTTTTATCTTCTTCGGCTATTTCCATCTCAAGCTGGGTGATGTGCAAACCAACCTGATCAGCGCGGTAGAGCAGGTTACTGTGAATGAACTGATCCCCCGGTTCCAGGTTCAAACCGACAGCGCCCTGTATGAATTCACCGGTCTGGTGCGTTCCCTGCAGGAACTGGTCAACCAGATGGAGCAGTCCCAGCAGACCTTTGAAAGCGTGGAGCAACGCATCCTTGAGACCCTTCAGGGATATGAAGAGAAGAGTGAGGCGCTGCATAACGACATGGCGGAGATAAAACATGTCTTGAAGGTCGGTTTCCGCCTGCACGAGGATGATTGATACTGATGGATAACGACTTCATCGATCTCCGTTTCAATCAGCAAGGCAATCAGGGGGAAGACAGTTTCTGGCCCTCCTTCACGGATATCATGACCGTTATCGTGATGATTTTCCTGCTCGCGATGGTGATCCTGTTGCTGCGTAACATGGAACTGCTAAGCCAACTCAGATTGTCCATAGCTTCCGAGCAGGAAGCCATGGAACTCGTACGTACAACAGACCAGGAGAATGAGACCCTGGAAGATCGATTGATTGCCCGTGAGCATGAAATCACCATGTTGCGCATGCAGCTGATGCAGATGACTGAACGATCTGAAGAACAGGAGGCTGCCATTTCCAGCCAACGCTTTCAGATCACCAATCTCAGTCGCGAGCGAGATGAGATTGATCGCAAGCACAAACTGCTGACACAAGAGCGTGAGCTGTTAACCACTCAAGTGACACGCTTGAACCAGGAGACCAGCCGATTACAAAACCTGATCGCTGAGTCCAATCGTAATATTGAGAATCTCCAGCTCGACTTGGAACAGGCCAATGTCCGCCAGGAAAGTACACAGCAGGACCTGGAACAGCTGCGGTTAAAACTGAGCGAAAAAGACCAGGAGCTACTCGCCGCCCTGACTCGCAACCAGGAAGCGGATGAGCAGCTGGTCGATCTAAAACAGGACTACTCAAAACTCGAGATTCAGTACAATAAACTGTTACGACCGGCTCGCACCGCCAAAGGTAAAACAGTGGTGGAGGTGCGTTATACAAAATCCGGAAAATACTTCCGCATTGATTACAAGGGACCAAGCGACACCAGGTTTTCGTCAATATCCCGCAAACAGCTGGAAAAAAATCTCAAGCGTCTGAAAAAGCAGGACAACAATCTCTACGTCAAGGTCATCATCCCCAAAAACAGCGGTTTGTCATATAACGAAGCCTGGTCGTTCACCAATCATATGCACCAAAACTATGACTACTACTATCAGGAAGAGGCAGAGAAGGAACGTATAGTCGAGTAGACACACATAGGCATAACCCTATCGGCCTTACCAGGCTCAATCATCAGACCGGCTATTATTTGAAGGAATTTAATCAAATGAATAGAGTCATATTAGGATAGACACTGGATTGCCCTGGACAGATGATTTACACCAACAAAAGATGCGACAGACTCTCAATCCTAAGCATCCTCTGCCTATTTCTGTTCGCAGGGTGCGCCTCCAATGTCCCAAAGGTCATCGGCACCCCCCCCGCGAGTAATATCCATGTCGACGAAGTACAGCAGCGGCAGCAGCAGTTCATAGACGCCAAAATACGTTGGGGTGGCGATATCATCTCGGTTGAAAACCTGGCAACGGAAACCCGGATTGAAATCCTTTCCCGTCAACTCGACGATGAGGGTAAACCCAAACAGGAGAGTCGCAGCATCGGCCGCTTTATTGCTCGTATCGAGGGTTACCTGGAGCCGGAAGAGTATCCGAAGAACCGGGAGCTCACCGTCACCGGCACTATCCAGGAGGTGGTGGAAAAACCGGTCGGAGACTATCCCTACCCCTACCCGGTGGTTGCGGTAGAGGCCTATTACCTCTGGCCGGAGGATAAGGTCTACGCCCATCCCTACTACTACGACCCCTTCTACGACCCCTTCTATTATCCCTACTGGCGTAGATACCCCTACTACTACTGGTAATAGACTCGATGCGCCGGTCTCGAATCCTGATTCTAGCGGCACTGTTGCAGGCCTGCAGCAGCCAGCCGGTGATACCCGTCGCTGACCGTACTGTCACGCCCCTGCAGGCCTCCTCCTCGCAACCGAACCCCGACGCCCCTCTCCTGCAATGGGGGGGTGTCATTATCGAGACCCGAAATCTGCGCGATACCACCGAGATCCAGATTCTGGCCTATCCCCTTGACGAGGATGGACGTCCCGATACGGAAGCGAACTCCATAGGACGTTTCATTGCGCAACAACCAGGTTATCTCGAGTTGGTGGAGTATGGGATTGGCCGACAGGTAACGGCGACCGGTAAATTCTCGGCGATCCGTCAAGGTCAGGTTGCCGATAGTGGCTATCCATTCCCCATATTGCGGTGTGATGAGATTATGCTCTGGCCTGAGCGCAAAGCCAGGTCGAAACCACGTATACACTTCGGTTTTGGCGCCAGTTCGGGAGGTGGGGGTTTTGGTGGTATCGGCATAAGCTTCTGAAATAGAAGGACAAACACCAGTAGATTGCCAGACTTTACCCCGAAATCACAGCTTGTTGGTGACCTGATTGCGTAGATAGACCGGGAGGGCATGCTCTGGAGCAACCGCAAGACCTGCCTGGTAATCCGCAGCCGCCAGCGAGGCGATATCCCGGGCGCTGCAGTAGATCTCCGCTTTGAAACCCAACAGTGTGCCCCGCAGGCGCTGCTCCAGCTGTTCGCTGTAGGCTCTCCACCCGGAACCAACCCCATACCATTCGTCATCATGAGGAATCTCCACCTGCTGTGGGGATCCGACCTGTTCCGGAATAGCGGGCACGACAAGCTCCTTTTCTCCTACCCTGTAACCGGCCCAATAGAGCTCCCCCATTCTGGCATCAAAGGCAGTAAGGAGTTTGCGCTCCCCCTTCTCCCGATAGGTCCTTTGCGCCAATGCCGCCAGGGTCGATACTCCCACCACCGGCAAGTCCGCCGCAAAGGCAACTCCCTGAATCACACCCGTCGCAATCCGCACACCGGTAAATGAACCAGGGCCGCGGCCGAACGCCACAGCATCCAGGGATGCGGGAGTCAGATTTGCCTCCCGCAGAAGATCATCAACCATCTCCAGGATCGATTCACTGTGTCCACGGGGCAAAATTTTGTAACGTATCGATATATCGCCACTGAGATAGAGTGCGGCTGAGCAGGCCTCGGCGGCCGTTTCTATTGCGATCAATTTCATCTTTTCTGGAAACTCTTACACCCCAAAGTTAAATACTGTGATTTTATGTGACTATTATTCCTACAGTGGTCCGCCAATACCCCATAACTCATTATAATTAAAGGAATTAATTCAGAATCGCGCAGTTGTCGGAATAGTTTACAGCCTGGTTTCACTGAAGTAACAAAAACATGTAACTATCTGAATAATAAATATAATTATTTTTTGGCACGGAACCTGTATTACTACAGGGCAGGAGCATTAAATTAATATCTTCGAGGATACATCATGAACATCAAGCAGACTTTACTCAAGACCAGTGCCATCTTAGCACTCTGCGCCTTCAGTAGCACATCAAGCGCCACCATCCTGAGTATTGGGGACATGGCTTCCTTCAGCTTCAGCAGCCAAGATATCTTCGATTATTCTGCTGATACCGGCGTTCGAACCGAACGTAGAGATGCACAGACGGTCTCCATGGATCGATTCGACGCTTCTCTGGGTCAGTTATTGGACGTGAATATCTGGTTCGAGAGTGACTGGAACCTTGGTTCAGTGGTTCAATCCTATGACACCAGGTTCAGAGCTTCCGCCTCAGGTGCTGGCCGTTCCATCAGCCGCCAAGCAGTTCGTCTGGTCGACCCTAACCGGGAAGTTGAGATCAACCGCGAGGTTATCAGAAACAACTGCCGGGATCTTCTGAGTTGTGTGGATGGCAGCTCAGAAACAGGTTCGTTCGACGATTCCTTCGATCTGTCCAGCTTCGGTCTGGATGATTTTATCGGCAATAACACCCTTGATTTGAGAATCGTACGTACTTTGGTTGCAGACCTGACTCGTTGCGGCCCATATGACAACTGTGTACAACGCAATAAATACAACGCCTGGAGCGGCAACGTGTATGTCAGCTATACCTATGATGACTCACCGGAACCGGTAGACCAGGAAGTGGAAGTGAATGTACCCGAGCCCTCAACACTCGTACTTTTAGGCATGGGCCTTCTGGGCATAGGCGCCTCACGTCTCTACAGAAAGAAGAACGCTTAAACTATTGACTCTCCTCGAAAATGGACGCCCGCTATATGCGGGCGTTTTTTTATTCCTATGCTTGCGCCCCCGCCATTCTGCGTTTTTGCAACCACTCCTGAAAACCCAGCAAAAGATCCCATAACACCGGAATAATAAACAAGGTCAACGCCGTGGCCGTGGCCAGACCCGTGACAAAAGTGGACGCCATGGTTCCCCAGATCAGTGAGTAGCTGGGAAATCCGATTGCCATCGGCAATAGCCCCAGGGATGTGGTCAATGTGGTCAACAGAATCGGACGCAGACGTATATGGACCCCTTCGATAATCGCTTCACGCCGGGAAAGTCCCTTGCGATAACGCTTGTTGATGAAGTCGATCAGCACCAGGGCGTCATTGACCACAACCCCCGCCACACCGATCACGGCGATGAAACTGTTCACAGTGAAGAGTGATTGAGTTACCAATTTGCCGAATACGACCCCGATCAGGGCAAAAACGACGGCGGACAGAATAATCAGCGGCTGTAGATAAGACTGAAACTGGGTCGCCAGAATCACGTACATCACCAAAACAGCGATGATAAAGGCATATGCCAGGGACTGGAAAGATCGCTGGGTATCCTCGTGTTCGCCACCGAAGGTCACTGTTGCCCCCGGATAGCGATCGCGAATCGTCTCGAAATGGTCCCTGACCCGGCTCACCACAGCGGGGGTCGAGGTGGGTGCCCCTTCACGAATATCCGCCTTTAAACTGATCGCCCGCTGCCCCTGGTAGCGCTTGATCTCACCAGGTTCATTATATGCCTGCACAGTCACCAGGTCCGCCAGATAGACAGGGTGTTGCGCATCCTCCACTACTGGAATATAGAGTGCATTTTCCGGGTCCTGCAGGGCCTGCGAATCAATCCGCAGTTTCAGATCGACCTCTTCGTCGATATGCCGGTACTTACCCAGATAACGGCCGTCCAGTACACTCGCCGCCAGCCTTGCCACCTGATTGTTGTCCAGTCCGAACTCGGCGACCCTCTCCTGCTCGACCGAGAGTCGGAACAACCTTTTGGGGACGCCGCGATCATCATCCAGGCCGATCAGATGCGGACCGATATCAGATGATGCTTGCATAAAGGTCAGCAACTCTGCGGCAAGTCCGGAGACTGCATCCACGTTCGCTCCCACAACCCGCACATTGATATCCTTGCCACTTGGTGGACCGTCATTTTGTGGATGGATATGCAGGGTATAACCATCCGTCTCATAGATCGGTTTTAATTTCTCCCGCATGCGGTCGAGATGGGCCAATGGGTCATCGAAGCTCTGCGCCGAAGCACTCGGCATGGTGACCATGACAGAACCATGATTATTCCCATATATAGGTTCGTAGTCCTCGTTGAAATAGAGACCGGATAGCCCCGCTGCTGCACTGGCCATTCCCGGCCCATCCTCCATAACCGTCTCTGCAATGCGTTTAACCCGCTCATCCACCTCCTCGATCGCGATATTACTCGGACCCACGATATCCACATAGTAGAGCTTGTAATCGTCAGGAAAAAACTGAATTCTGATCAAAGGAACCTTACCGCTCGCGGAAAGCGCAAGAATCATTACCGAAACAGCAAACAGCAGGCTGACCACCAGAACCGACAACAGCCGAAACCGCAGCGTCAAGGATAACAGCCAATCGGTGAATCTCCGCGCGACCCTCATCATTGCATTGTCCCGCTGTAGCAGATCGACGGCACTCTGCTGACGTGGACCGAAATCCAAATAGTGAATCGGCAGGATCAACAGGCACTCGATGAGAGAAGCGATAATGGCGAAGCTAACCGCTTTCGGTACCAATGCAAAGAACTGTCCGGTAGAACCCGACATGATCAACATCGGCAAAAATGCGGCCACCGTGGTCATGGTGGCCGAGATCACCGGTAACGCCACTTCTGCCGTACCGTTGATTATCGCATCTCGCAGAGGCTCTCCTTGTTGTACGTGACGATAGATATTCTCCGTCACCACAATCGCATCATCCACCACGATGCCTGTTACCAATACGAAGGAGAACAGGGTAATCTCGTTCAGGCTGTTACCGGTAAGGTACATGATCAGCATGGTGATCATGAATGAGAAAGGGATACCGATAGTGACCAGGCCGGCATTCCGTACACCCATGAAATACCAAATGATCAGCGATACCAGGATAATTCCAACCAACATGTTCATACCCAGTGTTGTCAAACCATCCTTGATGTAGATGGTTGAATCCTGGGTCAACACCACATCCACACCCTGGGCCTTCAGCAAGGGACGGAATTCATCGATCACGGCTACAATCTGATCACGAATCTCCATTGCATTGCCTTGATCGGATTTGATCACCTTCAGTCCCAGAGCGGGCTTGCCATTCACAGATGCAATCACGATGGGGTCGCGATAATCCATCCCCATGCGGCTGATGAGATCCTGAATCCGTACAAGGCTTCCGTCCGCATCTCTTCGAACCACGGTTGCTTGCACCTGTTCAAGGGAATGGAATCTCTCGTCCAGTTTTATCAGGTATTCTCCGCTTTGATTGGTGTACTTGCCAGCCGGTATACTGAGGTTGGCCGAACTCAAAACCTGTGCAACCTGATCAAAGCCTATACCCACATCACGTAACTTCTGTGGATCGAGATAGATATGAAACTCTTGCGTCTGCCTGCCTGAGAAATCGACCTGTTGTACATGTGGGATCTTCAACAGGCGCGTCTTGATCTCTTCCCCCATCAGTGCCAAGGCACGATTGCTATGCTCACCTACCAGGTTTATCGCGATAACCGGCAGCCAATCCTGCACCTTGGCATTCAGTAATGACGGTGGATCCACACCCTGTGGCAGTTCGCTGATTATATTCAGTACTTCGAAGCGTACTTCGTTGTAGAGTTCATCGTAGGCGGAATCATCGACGAACTTGAGACGAATATTCGAGCGTCCGTTGAATGATGTGGAACTGATCCACTCCACATCATCCACCTTTTCCAAGGCATCTTCGATTTTTCGTGTAACCAGACTCTCAACTTCCACTGAAGAGGCACCCGGATAAACAGTGGAAATAATGACCTCGCCAAAACCGAAATTAGGATAGCGTTCGGCGGGAAGGGCGAACAGGGAGATGAAACCGACGACAATCAACACCACAAACATCAGGTTGTAGAAAACCCGTTGCTTAAGGGAAAAGGCGACAATCTGGTGCATGGCTCATTCCGGAATCAGTTCAATCCCTATTCCACCCCAGGTGCTGGACGACCATCAATACTACACTTTAACCACATCCATACTGGGGAGATATACAGGGTCTATATCAATGGAGAACAAAGGTAAAGCATAAGATACATCCATACTGAACAGGAAATAAAATACCAACTATAGTACCCAATACTGGGTAGTTATCATATTTAAGACAATTACCATAAATTGAACAAGTTATAACCTTTTTACAATCAGGGGGGGGTGGTTTACTACTAAATCCGTTAATATGACTCTCACGCTTACGCAAAATTTGTAGCTATACTGTTACAGCCAACAACAAAATTAACAACCATACATGGTCTCTGCAATAGTGTGGCACTAGAATCGCAGTCTCCTGCCACTGTTGATAAGTAACGACTTCATAACTTCAAGGATTTTGGAGGATCAGAGTTTCACGGGACGAACAAGATGATCCTTCGATCATTGCGGAAGAGACCAGCACGTGCAGGTTAAGTAAGGAGAACACATGTGGATCTTTTTTAAACACCTCCCACGGGGTGTATCTTCCAAGGAGATCTGGAAAGCGACAATGAGGGGCACCCGATCCGGTTGGTCATTGATACCGGTGACAAAGAAAAATGCCATCAAACGCTCAAAAATAATCCAGATCATGGATTTAAATACAGATTTAGTGGAGTACCATGGAATCGTGCAGGTAGAGTCGCCTAAAATGGCCAACACCATCATCGAAAACCTGGATGGTAAAACCGTGAATGGGTTGTTCCTCAAACCTCACCGCTACTTCCGCAGGTTTCCAAACCGTGACAGACGCATAAAACCACAGCACTGGAATCAGGGTGATGAGCGGCGGGCAAATGACCGACGCAGAAGCAAGCTCATCACACGCGTGATTGAGATCATATAGCAGTTTGCAACACCACTGTAACGTTAAACCGATAGTGTTACATTTCTGCTAAAAGCTCCACCAAGACTCTGCCATCCAAGGGCTGCAAGGCGTGACTGACAGAGTACAGACGCATCTCGGATTGCCCGCTTAAGGCGTGAATATTATTCATGTCCTGACTGAATGCGGGAACAAGTTCATCACCCATACCAATCGGCCCGGTGCGTACGATCGAGATATAGCGGATTGGGGGATGGGGTTGCCGGTTCAACCAAAACAGCAGATTGCCGGGACGTTCAGGTACCAGATCCAGCAGCACAGCCCATGAGTCGCGTACCACATCATACAGCCCATCGCTAAACAACTCCTTGATGGTGCTTATGGGGAAAGGATCGTCAGTCTCATCCAGTGCCTCAACAGCTCGCAGCGTCCCTAGATGAGGGGAGGCTATGGTAATCAATGCCTTTGGAGGATTGATACCTCCCTGCACCAATGCCATCCTCGCCACCACACCCCCTGCGGAGTGTCCGATCAGGACCACTGATTCGCCAGGATGTCGTTGTGACACCAGACCCAGCATGCCTCGAAGCACATCAGCCTGTAATCCCACCGGGCCCATGGAAGGCAATTCAACGCTATAGAACTTATTCGCCGCCGCGTCGACCGGGGCAGGCAGTAATCCCCTTGGGGTGATAATACCCGCCGGCTGCCAACCTTGACCCACCAGCGCCGCATTCACACCACTGTGCTGCCAGGAGTGTGCACTACCCAGATAACCGTGTATCAACACCGCCACATCAGCAAAGAGTTGTAGACTGGTCAGACTTAAAACCAATGACAGGATCAATCGTTTCATATCAACCTCCCTAGGGAATATTCCATTAAGCCATGCTCTGGTAGTAGAGATTCTGCGGATGTCTGGCTTCGGTGAAGAAATGGTAACGCTCTAAAACCAACCCGGCATATTGAATACCAAAGGCGGCAATGGGTAAGCTTGATGACTCCAGCATATAGGCGAGCAGAATCAATATAATGGGCAACACGAAAACCATCAACAGAAACAGATAGCGAAGCGAGAGAAGAAAGGTATCAGATTTTCCATGAAAGAATTCTCGGGTATTGAATGAGCCTCCCATGAATCCCTGGGCCTTCTGATGCAGCTGGGTATGGTGAACACCCACCGCAGACTGCAACGCCACTTTACATCTAAAGCGACTGTTCCGATACAGGGATGAGCCTCGACTCACCGCGCCCAGCAGGGTCGCCACCACCGCCCAGGTACCATAAAAGGTCACCAGTTCAATACCTTTGTATGCCGACAGTGCAGCAGCCAGCATGAAGCCCGAGGCGATACCAAGAAAAAGAAAGTTGGCCACGGTGAGTGGTGAATGCCAGGCCTTTATAAAGCGCAGGCTGGCATAGATCATCGCCGTGCAGAGAAAGAGTACAAAGGTCGCCAGCGTACCCAGGGCACCGATGATCAGAGTGATGTCCACCGGCAGCGTATCGGAAACGACAAACAGGGGATCGGTCCAGTGCAGATAGTGGAACAGACCGTAGAGAAAGGTCAGACCCATGGCGGCGGGCAGGGCAATTACCTCCCGCGAAAGCCAGGAGGTACGCCATTGGGTGGCTGCCCGCCAGGCACGTTCGGGCCGGCCCAGGTGGAAGATCGAGGCGACCAGGCCACCGATAAGCAGTAGCAGAGCGATCAGACTGCCCATGGCATAAAAATTATCGCTTTGCGCCGGCAACAGATTGGCCAATGAGTATAGCTGGCCGGTGTAAAGGGCCAGGAAGAGGCCCTGACCGGCACCGATCAGGGTGGTTAGAAATATTACCGAGTAAGCCGGATGCATCTATTTTTTCTCCGAAAAAATAAGTTTTGAGTTTTTAGTTGGGAGTTTTGAGTTGGTGTACCGCTTCGCTCTAAACCACATCGAAACATCTCGTTGAAAGCCACAACACCATCTAATTACCCACAACCATTCACACAACTGTGCGCAACGCGCATGTATTAACTCAAAACTAAAAACTCATAACTCAAAACTCGTAGTCACCATGCCACATCGTCCAGCGTCTCGCCGCTTTCCGGTGTCGGCAAGTGCTCCTTCTTCAGCGGATTGTCTGCCCGCACCAGTTCATCCTCGTGGATCTGGATGCGGGTTTTGCGCCGCGGCAGGTAGTGGTTGGCTGGTTTGGTGCCCCACTCCGGCTGCAGTTGATAACCACCCTCTTCACGGATCGCCACCGAGACCGTTGAGTTGGGATCGTGTACATCACCAAACAGGCGTGCGCTGGTGGGGCAGGCCAGCACGCAGGCGGGCTTGCGCTGGGAGTCGGGCAGGCTCATGTCGGTGATGCGGTCGATACAGAGGGTGCACTTCTTCATCACCCGCTGTTTCTCATCGATCTCCCGGGCGCCGTAGGGGCAGGCCCAGGAGCAGTATTTGCAGCCGATACACTTGTCATAGTCCACCAGCACCACACCATTGTCCTCCCGCTTGTATGAGGCCCCGGTGGGGCAGACCGGCACACAGGGAGGATCCTCGCAGTGCAGGCACGACTTGGGAAAGTGGTAGGTCTCCGTATGGGGGAAGACCCCAGCCTCGTAGGTCTGCACCCGGTTGAAGAAGGTCCCGGTTGGATCCTCGCCATAGGGCCGCAGATCGGTCATGGGTCCGGCCCAGCCGGATGTATTCCACTCCTTGCAGCTGGTCACGCAGGCGTGGCAGCCGACGCAGACGTTGAGGTCGATTACTAGCGCTAGTTGTGTCATTCGTTTGAATCCAATCTTAAATTTTAATTGTTAATTTTGAATTGGGGTGTTCGCGTTGCTCACGGTTTTGATCTCCCCCTCTCCCTGGCCCTCTCCCGCGAGGGGAGAGGGGATCTGCCTGGAGAGGTTGGTGCCTCCGAAAGCCCTTTTCCCCTCGCGGGAGAGGGACAGCACTTGGCGAGATCGGAGCCTCCGAAAGCCCCTCTCCCCTCGCGGGAGAGGGATTGGGGAGAGGGGGCCAAACCACCCGCGCAAAGCGCGCTCCTCAATTCAAAATTCAACACTCAAAATTCATAATTACTTAACCCTCGATATTGCTCTTGCGCCGAAAGGTCCCGGCAAAAAACGCCTGCCACTTACCGCGCTTCTGATCCTGCCCCGGCAGCCGCTTCATGGGCTCGAACTGGGGCGAGGTCTGCTTCGGTTCCTGCGGTCCCGCCGGATAGACACGCACCCGCACATCGAACCAGGCCGCCTGGCCGGTGACCGGATCGGAGTTGGACATGTGGTCCCCCGCCTCGCAGGGGGGTAGCTCTTCCGAGATCACGTGGTTCAGCAGGAACCCCTTCTGGGACTCGTTGGCCTTGGGCGACAGGCCCCAGGCACCGGCGGCCTTGCCGATGGCGTTCCAGGTCCAGACCGTGCCCGGTTCCACCGCTTGTGAGAATCTGGCCATGCAGCGCACCTTGTTGGTGGGCGACTCTACCCAGATCCAGTCCCCGTCGCCAAAGCCGTTGGCCTCCCCCAGCTTGGGATTGACGAACAGGTAGTTGTGGGTGTGGATCTGCCGCAGCCAGGCGTTCTGGGAGTCCCAGGAGTGATACATGGCCATGGGCCGCTGGGTCAGGGCGTTGATCGGGTACTGGTGGGTATCGACCAGTTTGTGCTCCAGCGGCGCGGTGTAGAAGGGTAGCGGATCGAAATGCTCCGCCACCCGTTTGCGCAGACGCTGCGGCGGCTGCTTGCCCGGCAGCTTGCCCTGGGCCGCCAGGCGGAAACGCTGCAGCACCTCGGAGTAGAGATGCAGGGTGATCGGCTCCACGTAACGGGTCATGCCGTGGTAGCGGGCCCACTCCAGGTATCCCTGGTTCCAGTTACGCATGTACTGATAGGACTTGGGCAGCTGATGATGGTAGACACAGCCGTTCTCCCTGTACATCTCCCACTGGCGCGGGTTGGGCTCTCCTTTGAGGAACTTCTCGCCCCCCTTGCCACGCCAGCCGGCGAGAAAGCCGATGCCTGAGCCCGGCGAGGTCTCGTAGTTGGTGACGAAATCGGGGTAGTTGCGGAACTTGCGGCTACCGTCCTCCTTGACGAAGGCGGGCAGACCGAGCCGGCTGCCCATCTCGATCAACACCTCCTGGAAGGGCTTGCAGTCACCCCGGGGCTCCACCACCGGGATACGCACCGAGTCGACAGGGCCGTCGAATTCGGAGATCGGCCGGTCGAGCATCGACATGGCGTCGTGGCGCTCCAGATAGGTGGTATCCGGCAGTACCAGGTCGGCGAAGGCGACGGTCTCCGACTGAAAGGCGTCGGCGACAATCAGGAACGGAATCTTATACTCCCCGTTCTCATCCTTGTCCCGTAGCATGTCGCGCACATTCTTCGTGTTCATGGAGGAATTCCAGGCCATGTTGGCCATGAACAGCAGCAGGGTGTCGATCTTGTAGGGGTCACCGCGCCAGGCGTTGGTGATGGCGTTGTGCATCAGACCATGGACCGAGAGGGGGTACTCCCAGGAGAAGGCCTTGTCGAGGCGCACCGCCTCGCCCTCCTCGTCCACGAAGAGATCGTCCGGCTTGGCCGGCCAGCCCAAGGGCATGCCGTCCAGGGGGGTGTTGGGCTTGACCCCTTGGGGTCCTTTGGGCGGCTTGGGACAAGGTGGGATCGGACGCGGGAAAGGCGCTTTGTGGCGAAAGCCGCCGGGCCGGTCGATGGTACCCAGAATGGTCATCAGGATGCCCAGGGCACGGATCGTCTGAAAACCGTTGGAGTGGGCCGCCAGGCCGCGCATGGCATGGAAGGAGACCGGGTTGCCGGTGACGCTGTCGTGCTCGTTGCCCCAGCTGTCGGTCCACTGGATCGGCAGCTCGATCTTCTGGTCCCGGGCTACCACGCCCATCTCGTGGGCCAGGCGGCGGATGGTCTCGGCGGGGATGCCGGTGATGTCCTCGGCCCACTCGACGGTGTACTCCTCGACCCGCTCCTTGAGCAGTTGCATGGCAGGCTTTACCTTGGTGCCGTCCTCCAGGGTGAAGCTGCCGAGCAGGCGCGGATCGGTGCCCGGGGTGTGGGTGGAGATCTCACGGTTCAGATCCCGATCCCACCAGAGCTTGTTCTCCGGATCGAAACAGCCCTCCTCCACATGCATCTCAAAACGGCGGAAGAGGCCATGATCGTCCCGCTGCGGATCATCCACCACCAGCTCCGCGGCATTGGTGTATTTGATCAGGAACTCCCGGTCATAGAGACCGGTATGGATCAGCTCGCGGATGATGGCCAGCAGCAGGGCGCCGTCGGTACCGGGCTTGATCGGCACCCATTCATCGGCAATCGCCGAGTAGCCGGTGCGGATCGGGTTGATCGAAATAAAACGCCCGCCCCGCCGCTTGAAGTCGGCCAGCGCGATCTTCATCGGGTTGGAGTGGTGATCCTCCGCGGTACCGATCATGATGAAGAGCTTGGAGCGATCCAAGTCTGGGCCGCCGAACTCCCAGAAGGAGCCCCCGATAGTGTAGATCAGCCCGGCCGCCATGTTGACCGAGCAGAAGCCGCCGTGGGCGGCGTAGTTCGGGGTGCCGAACTGCTTGGCGAACATGCCGGTGAGGGCCTGCATCTGGTCGCGGCCGGTGAACAGGGCGAACCGCTTCGGATCCTCGGCACGGATGCGGCCCAGGCGCTCCTGCATGATCTCGAAGGCCTTGTCCCAGGAGATTTCCTCGAAATCGGAGGCACCCCGCTCCGCCCCCGGCTTGCGTAACAGGGGCTTGGTCAGGCGGGCCGGTGAATACTGCTTCATGATCCCTGAGGAGCCCTTGGCGCAGATCACTCCCTTGTTCAAAGGGTGGTCGGGATTGCCTTCGATATAGCGTACTTCACCGTCACGCAGGGTGACGCGTATACCACAGCGACAGGCACACATGTAGCACGTGGTCTCCTTGACCTCGACGCGCCCCATGTCGTTGTCGGAGTGTGTGGTGGGATCCTGCATTAATTAATAGCCCTGGCAAAACTGCAACTTAAATACGGATTTCACTAATCTTCTTATATTAGACTTTTCTGATTTACACTGCCAGACCTGGGCTATCATAATCCTTTGGGGGTGGACTATCTGGGCTAATGGAAATCGATGCCTGTCCTGCCGCAGGATTTCAATCTGCCAGCAGTGGCAACCAGTCCGGCAACGCCTCAATCCGCTCAAGCCAACTGCATACGGCTGGATAGGGCTGCACGGAGACCTCACCCTCAGCCGCCAATGACACATAGGGATAACAGGCGATATCCGCAATGCTGACTTCAGCACCCGTCAACCAATCTCCACGCGACAGCTGCAGTTCCATCACCGACAGACCGGCGCGGCCATCCTGCTGACACATTTCCAGATCAAAAGGTCGGCCCAACACCAGTGTGGCACGGGCGCGTGCTAGACCGTAGAGCAGTTCGTTCTCCGATACCGCCAGCCATTGCATAACCTGGGCCTCTGCCGGCGGATCGGTCGGCAGCCAGCTGGAAGCAGCGTATCGCCTGGCCAGATAGATCAATATAGCCATCGAATCCCAGATGATCAGATCACCATCCATCAGTACCGGCACCTGTCCGCGAGGATTGATCTGTTTGAACTCATCAGTCAACGACTCACCCTTTATCAGATCGATATCGATGCGCTCATATTCGAGGCCAAGCATGGAGAGAAACAAGCGTATCTTGTAACAGTTACCTGATCTGGGGTAGTTGTAGAGTTTCAGAATAGCCATGGTCGACAACCTGTTATTGATTAGCCACGAAGTTATAGTACAAATAAGAGAGAAGGATTAACGTATAAATATAGAGGTTCTCAATCGAACCACATAACCTCTAAACATCAGATCCAAGGTGTAAGGCGCAGTGCGCCAATCTCTACTTCGATGAATCAACGGATCCACACCGAACATCACAAAGCCCTGGCCAAGCTGCTGTCAACCGGGGAGAGGCGACTGATGTTGTTCGGACCACCAGGCATCGGCAAAACCACACTGGCGGCATCCCTGGCGGATCGACTGAGCAAGGTTGGCAGGGAGGTCCATTGTCTAGCAGCCGACCCGGGAATGCCGGCATTCGGCCCCCCCGGCGCTGTCAACCTTGGCGTGTGGCAGCAGGGTGAGTGGAAGTTGGAGACCTATCAAGCCCTCTGCAGCCTTGATGCTGCCCGTTTCCGACTACCGCTGATTGAGGCGGTCGGCAGGTTGGCGAGGCAACTCGGTCAGAGCGCCCTGCTGATTGATCCACCCGGGGTGGTCCGGGGCGTTGCTGGGTCAGAGCTACTGACATCGATTGTCGCAGCAGCAGGCGTAGACCTGGTTGTGGTATTGGTTCGCGAGGGGCAGCAGACCCTGCCCCTCCAGCAGGAGCTGGAGGCACTGGGGGCCGATATCGTCAGGATAGAGGCCTCACCGTTGGCCAGGCGGCCGGGCAAAAACAGCCGCGACCGTGAACGAACCCGCTTATGGGATAGCTATCTGGCCAACGCAACTGTGCGCGAGGTCGCATTGGCTCGTGTCAACAGGCTCGGCACACCACCCCGCAAGGCGCCTGAAGCCTGGACAGGAAAACAGGTCGCCTTTTTGATTGACGGTACCAGTATCAGCATGGGCGAGATCATCGGCATGCAGGGGAATTCGCTACAGCTGCGGTTGCCAGCGGAGCAGAGGCTGTCGTCACAGATGCTGGTACGCGATGCCGTACGCGATGCATCCGGCCTGCTGGTAACCAGCAAACGCTTTGCCGAGAGCGTGGTGCGCTACCTGCCCCCTTCCGATCTGGTACCGGATTACCCGCAGCTACAGGAGGGTGGATTTCGTCCCATGGTACAGACCGGCAGCGCCTCTGCAGTGTTGATGAACGGTGTCTTCGGCGATCCCCAACTCCATCTTCGTCTGGCTCATCAGCGCCGCAGCCTGCTGTTCGATCTCGGCGACGGCGCACGGCTACCTGGGCGGGTGGCGCACCAGGTCAGCGACGTTTTCATCAGTCACTCCCATATGGACCACATCTGCGGCTTTCTCTGGCTGCTGCGTTCACGCATCGGAGAAAGGGAGAACTGTCGGCTCTACGGACCACCGGGGCTGGCTGAACAGATTGAACACCTTATCAACGGCATCCATTGGGACCGCATCGGGGATCGGGGACCCAGGTTCGAGGTTTCGGAACTGCATGCTAATCATCTAAGACGCTTTTTGTTACAGGCGGGTAAACCGGGCCTCAAAGCGCGTGGCATGATGCCGGTCGAGGAGGGAATCGTGCTGGATGAAGATGCGTTTCGCGTACGTGCGATCGTCCTCGATCACGGCATCCCCGTTATCGCCTATGCCTTCGAGCCGGTGCTGCAGATCAACATTCGCAAGGAACGGCTGCATGCGCGTGGCCTGGAACCCGGTCCCTGGCTTACCGAGTTGAAACAGCGGATTTTAACGCGACAGCTGGACAGCCAGCTCTCCCTGCCGGACGGACAGAGTGAAACAGTTAGGCGGCTGGCCGAGGAGCTCACGCTGATCACGCCCGGCAGTAAAATCGTCTATGCAACCGACCTGGCAGACACAACCGGCAACCGCGATCGACTCGTTGCGCTTGCCAATGGCGCACATACTCTGTTCTGCGAATCGCCATTCATGCAAAAGGATGCCTCTCAGGCGCAACGCACCGGCCATCTGACTACCACTGCCTGCGCCGAAATCGCCACTCGGGCCTGTGTAAGCCACCTGATCCCTTTCCATTTCTCACGCAGATACGAGGATGCGCCATGGCAGGTGTATGACGAAATCGCGGCGGACTGTCCCCACCTGGTTATACCGAGTAGTCCGATGGGATCGAGGTAGTGTCGTCAGCCGCTCAACCAGGAGCTCGCAGCATCTGGATCGGTAAATAAACGAACGCTGTAACCGGCATTTACAAATACTGTCTCCATGAAATCGTGAGACTTGTCACCAGGATCCGTCAATAGTGCCGATCGGGCATTTTTCGGGAAGCTAAATTCAGCCATCTCCCGATAGGCGAATTCATAGTTGTTAAATATGGATTCGATATTCGGTGCACCCCGGAGATCGAATAAATAACATTTAATATTGTTTCGCTCCCCCAGTTCCACGGCATCTCTCCCACACTGACGCCCCAATTCATTGGTCATGGGTTTATTAACATCTATGATGATGTATTGACCGTTTGGTGAAACCGAAACTATGTAATCCGTTGCAGAATCTAATGAAGTCGTCATACGATCTTGTTATAAAAAATCAGAATACGGAAAGTCATCAAAGAAAATCTTAAATCGTCATTGCAATACAATAATACTATTAAGGCAATACTGCCGACAACGTCAAGCTGATCCTTCTCTATTTACTCTTTGGCCTGGGTTAAAACCAGTACACGAAACTACCAGAACCAGCTTGAGTGTGGGGGTAATTACCAGTCTTTTTCACTTCTCAGCGGATTCAGGTTTAATCATGAGTGCAAAGGGAATGGCCAATGGCCCAAACGCCGCACCCAGAATCGCCCATAATACTGGATTGGCTCCGCGTGACTTGGCTATCTGGTGACATATGAATATGCTGGCAATGTTTAGTGCCAGCAAGAGGTAGATAATCACACTCACTCCCCACTTTCAGACCTAACAAAATGATAGTAGGTAAACTGTTGTTGCTTGCTGGCAGGTGTGATGTGCAGGTCGTCTCTCTGTTCCACTAACACATACCCTTCACCCAGTTCAGCCGCTATTTTCAATGCGTCATATTGCACGATATCCAAACCACTGCACTTCTCGGGACCACCGATCGCAAACGCCGCAATAATGAGATGGCCACCGGGGCGCAGCGACAGATTCAACGCCTTGATATATCTCACCCGATCCGATTTATCCGTTAAAAAATGAAAAACGGCACGATCATGCCATAGAGAAAAAGTGTGCGGCGGAATGAATTCAGTGATATCAGCCTCATACCACTCAATACCTTCAGCCAAGCCACCCAATCTCTGTTTGGCAAAAGCAAGCGCATGCCCGGAGATATCCAACACCGCCAGATTGCTAAACCCCTCTCTGCAGAGGTAGTCCACAAGCAGAGATGCGCCACCGCCGACATCGATTAGCGCCTCTTCACGTTCAATCCCGCTACGATGAATAAGTTGCAGTGAAAGTTTCGGCTCGGACTGATGCCAACTCACATCTGTTGGCGCTTTTTCCCGGTAGAGATTCTGCCAGTGCGCTTTTTTATCAACCACGCTAACGATACCCCCCCATGAAAGCTGTCAAGCCAGTCTTGTAACGCGAAATAGAGGATGTCACGCTGTCACTCACTGTTGCGAATAAATCCGTGACAGGAGAAACAACCCTAATGCAATATTAGGCTATTGTGTGTGATCGAACGATCCGTGCCTTGAGAACAATCAATATCGAAACGACTCCATCACTTTGTATCCCATCTCCGGCTTCCACCCCCAGGAGTAGTTTCGCAGATCATACACGGCCGCCTGCTCCGCTTCGGCGGCAGAGCGAGGACTGTAGCCGCAACCATAGCTGGTGCGGGGGCGTCCGGTGAGTGTGGTGTAGCTGGTCTTGACGATCACCATATGGGCGTGACGCATGCCACTACTCGCCTGAGCGTGTACGTCCTGGCCCTTCTTTCGATAACCTTGTTCGAGCAGCTTCTGTTTTGCCTTGTAGATGGCGGATTCGACGCTCTCATTCGCAGAGGCCACCCATTCGATGGCAAGGGAGTCACCGAGACGCTTGGCGATGACGCAACTGGCGCCTGCCGCGGCTTCACCACTCCATAGCAGCGTCATCACGGCAAGCAGGAGCAGCAGCCTGGCGCCCCGCTCAAACCCCGGTCTGCATCGATTCCAGTATTTCCCAACGCTCATAGGCCTGATCCAGTTCCTGTTGCACCTCGGACATCTGTAGCTGTAGTTCTCCAACCCGATTTCCCTGAGTGCGATAGAGGTCCGGGTCAGCCAACCGGGTCTGTAAATCATCCAATTGCAGCTCAAGCGCCTCGATCCTCTGTGGCAGCGCATCCAGTTCCCGCTGGTCCTTGTAACTCAGCTTCTCACTCTTCTTTTTCGGCCTCTGGGGAGCAGACTTGACCGCCGGTTTGTCCTTCGCCCTCGACCCTGTTGATTGTCCGGCTCGGGCATAGGCCTCCCAGTCGCTGTAGCCGCCGACAAATTCCGCCACCCTGCCTTCACCCTCAAGCACCAGGCAACTGGTCACCGCATTGTCGAGAAATTCCCGGTCGTGACTCACCAGCAGCAGGGTGCCCGGGTAGTCGGCAAGCAGCTCCTCAAGCAGCTCCAGTGTCTCCACATCAAGATCGTTGGTGGGCTCGTCGAGCACCAGGACATTGGCCGGCTTGGTGAACAGTTTTGCCAGCAACAGCCGATTGCGTTCACCACCGGAGAGCGCCTTCACCGGGCTCCTCGCCCTTTCCGGGGTGAACAGGAAGTCCTGCAGGTAGCCGATGATATGTTTGCTCTTCCCGCCCACCTCCACCTTGTCGCTGCCACCCCCCACATTGTCCTGTACCGAGCTCTCCTCATTGAGCTGACTGCGGAGCTGATCGAAATAGGCCACCTGCAGCTGGGTACCGAGCTTGACCCTGCCCGAGTCGGGTTGCAGATGCCCCAGCAGCAGATTCAACAAGGTGGTCTTGCCTGAGCCATTGGGACCAATGATACCAACCCTGTCACCGCGTAGGATGGTGGTAGAAAAATCCTCTACTATGGATTGCCTCTCCCACGCATAGCTGATCCTCTCAACCTCCGCCACCAGCTTGCCTGAGCGCTCTCCCGCATCAAGCTGCATCGCTACTTTACCAGTCTGATCCCTTCGCTTGCCGCGCTCTGCCCGCAACGCCTTGAGGGCGCGCACCCGACCCTCATTCCGGGTCCTGCGCGCCTTGATACCCTTGCGGATCCATATCTCTTCCTCGGCAAGCTTTTTGTCAAAACGTTGATTGGCCTGTGCTTCCGCGTTGAGCATCTCCTGCTTTCGCCGCAGGTAGTTTGCATAATCACCTGGCCAGTCAGTCAACCTGCCACGGTCCAGTTCCAGAATGCGGGTCGCCACTCGCCGCAGGAATGCCCGGTCGTGGGTAACCAGGAGAATCGCACCGGGATAACCGAGCAGAAACTCCTCCATCCATTTTATGGCAGCTATATCCAGGTGATTGGTGGGTTCATCAAGCAGCAGCAACTCCGGTTCCGTCACCAGGGCCTGTGCCAGCAGGACACGACGCTTCATGCCACCCGATAGGGCGCTGAACTCCGCATCCACATCGAGACCGATCTTGGATATGATCGTTTCCACCCGCTGTTCCAGTTGCCAGCCGTCAGCCACTTCAAGCTCGTGCTGTGCCTGGGACAGTGATTGTAATAACCGCTCATCACCACTTAGCGCGAGCTGATGACTGATCTTGTGGTATGTCTTGAGCTTGTCCGACAGATGACCAACCCCATCCGCGACCACATCGAAGACACTGCCTTGGATAGCATCCGGGACCTCCTGGATCAGGTGCGCAATCCTTGTTCCATCACTCACCTGGCGCTCCCCGTCATCCGCAGCGACACACCCTAGAATCACCCTCATCAGGGTCGACTTCCCGGCCCCATTGCGGCCGAGCAATGCAATCCTTTCCCCCTTCTCGATGTTCAGGTCGATGCCATCCAGTAACGGTAGGTCACCATAACTGAGCTGTAGCTTGCGCAGGGTTATCAATGGCATGGAAGTTGACGCTCGTCATTCATTTGAAATCACCAATCTTCTATTCTCGCGTCTCGGTTGCTATTTGATAAATCTATACAGAGGCAATTGGATTGATGTTAACAGGCCCTAGATGTTAAAACCTCTTGCTAGCTGATCACCACCATGTTTTTCTATCGGAACGCTCATCGCGATCGCTAAATTGATGACAGGGTACCTAGATGAGCCATACCGATCCAGCAACAGCTGGATCATGGACCGGCGATCAAACCATTTTCAGGATGCGGTCCAAGCAACGGGAGACACTGACCTATGAAGACGAAGATTCTGCTGAAAGAGGCAGATATGCCAACCCATTGGTATAACATCGTGGCCGACATGCCCAATCCACCGGCACCGATCCTTGCTCCCGACGGCTCCCCTGTGACTCCCGATGCCCTCAGCGCTATTTTTCCAGATGCCATTATCGAGCAGGAGGTGAGTGCAGAACGCTGGATCCCGATACCGGAAAAGGTACGCGAGGTACTTCGTCTGTGGCGGCCATCACCCCTGTATCGCGCGGAACGCCTGGAGATGGCGCTCAAGACCCCTGCCAAGATCTATTTCAAGAATGAAGCGGTGAGCCCGGCGGGTTCACACAAGCCGAATACCGCGGTCGCCCAGGCCTATTACAACAAGCTGCAGGGGATCAAACGACTCGCCACAGAAACAGGGGCGGGACAATGGGGTTGCTCCCTGGCCCTCGCCGGACAGCTCTTCGACCTGGAAGTACGGGTCTATATGGTGAATGTCAGTTATCAGCAAAAGCCCTATCGCCGTTCAATGATGCAAACATGGGGCGCGGAGGTCTTCCCAAGCCCCACCGATATGACCCAGTCGGGACGCCATATCCTGGAACGGGACCCCGACTCACCCGGTTCCCTGGGTATCGCCATCTCCGAAGCGGTAGAGGAAGCTGCCGGCAGGCCGGACACCAACTACGCCCTGGGTTCGGTACTCAATCATGTACTGCTGCACCAGACCATTATTGGTGAGGAAGCGAAAAAACAGCTCGAGCTGGCGGGGGATTATCCCGATGCAATCTACGCCCCCTGCGGCGGCGGCTCCAACTTCGGCGGCATCGCCTTCCCGTTCTTTGCCGACAAGGCTGCAGGCAAGGAGATCGATCTGGTTGCGGTGGAACCCAGCTCCTGTCCGACCCTGACCAAAGGTATTTACGCCTATGATTTCGGTGATACGGAGGGCCTCACGCCACTGACCAAGATGTACACCCTTGGCCACGACTTCATGCCCCCGGGTATACATGCCGGCGGGCTGCGTTATCACGGCGATTCGGCACTCGTCAGTCAACTCTACTCTGAGGGTCTTTTAAGCGCCCTGGCCATACCCCAGCTGGAAACCTTTCAAGCCGGTGAACTGTTCGCAAAAACCCAAGGCATCATACCCGCACCCGAGTCTTGCCATGCGATTGCCGCAGTGGTCCGGGAGGCAAGACGTTGCGCGGAATCAGGTGAAGCGAAAACCCTGCTCTTCAACCTGTCAGGGCATGGACATTTCGATATGAGTTCTTATGACCGCTACTTCAAAGGGGAATTGGAAGACTACGACTACCCGGATGAGGCGATTCAGGAATCACTCAAGCATCTACCGCAAGTGGGGTAAGCCGACTCTCTCTGGGCCGTCATACCTGTTGTGATTCCCAGGCCATGCGCAATCGATTCAGATCGTGGCATGCCTGATCCCAGTTCAGGTCATCTCCGGAATGCTGCAGCTTCTCTATCAACTGATGAATACCGGTAATCAGGGGCTGCAGACTTTCCCGTTCCAACTGCTTGTTGCTTTTTCGCTGTACATTCTCGATACGACTGTTGACAACCTCCACCAGCAGTTTGAGATTGTCCCGCCAACGCTGGTAGCGAGTATCGTCATGCACAGGCATATTGCGCACCAACACGGAGATGGCCTTGGCATTGAACAGGGAACGGTGGCCAAAATCGACAATTTTGTCATTTTCGTAGAGGTTCTCCATCATCTCCTGGTCCAGCACCCCAACCTCACCCGCATGGGAAAAGTAGTGCCCACTCTCAACCAGCCTTACAATCACCCTTAATCCGAAGCGATCAAATGCATCCAGCAAGCGCTCACCCAGGGTGCGCAAATCATCGCAATCGAGGCTGTTATCAATAAACTCGGCAAGCAGATTCAGCTCGGTACAGGCTGCCAGGGAGACTTCCATCTCTTCCTGGGCCAATATGGCCCGCTCCCGAGCGGATTCAAGATCGTGACGGTTATTCAGGGCAATACGAATCTTTGCCAGCAGCTCATCCACATTATAGGGTTTGGTGACATAATCATCAGCGCCGGCACGATATCCAGCGAGGCGTTCGCTGAGACGGGACAGGGCAGAGACAAAGATAATAGGGATCATGGATGTGGCAGGATCAGCCTTCACCTTGCGACATACAGTGAGTCCATCCATCAATGGCATATCCACATCCAGCAGAATAAGATCCGTTGGATGCTGTGCTATCCGCTCAAGACAGGTCTGGCCGTCGGCCGCCAATGAGACCTGATAGTCATAACGCAGTATCTGCTCAAGACTTGTCAGGTTTTCCGGTTGGTCGTCGACCACCAGAATATGCTGTGCTGAAGCCATTTCCTGTTCGTCTGTCATCGCCCTCCTCCATGTACAAACTCCCGTTTTTATTGCGAGAATTTCAAGTTCAAACTGTATTGGTCACAAGTGTAATGAGAAACAGCGTGGCTGGAATTCACATCTTGTCATAAATACACGCACAACCCCAGTACTATAGGAACCCTGGAGCACGCCCGGACCAGATAAACAGCGATAGATTACCGGGTATATTCAACACCCCGGATTTGCTGTTTGGCTGGCATACAGCCACCTGCCGGGAACAGCTATCCTCACCCCACCCGATCTGGTATTGTTGACTGAACTACCCTGTTAATCAACGATTGGATGGGGGATAATGGTTCATCCAGATTGGACGCACACTGCAATGGTAAAAAATGTCTCTTTCAAGGAAGCCAGGGATGGTGTGGCTGACTGTTTGAAGTGCTCCCTGCGTGAGTCTGTCCTGTTTGCCAATCTAGAAGAGAAGGATTTTGAGAAGCTACACGATCCTATCGATCAGTACACACTCCCGGTAGGCGCAACCCTCTACCACACAGGCGACAGGGGCGAGCGTATGTATACGGTACGTTCAGGCATCCTGAAGCTTGTCCAGTACCTGCCGGATGGCAGCCAGCGTATCGTCCGCCTGATCCGTTCCACCGACATTACCGGCCTGGAGTGTATCGTCGGTGAAACTTATCAGCACGACGCGATTGTGCTTCAGGAAACAGAGGTCTGCGCGCTACCGGTTCGGGTGGTGGAAAGCCTCAGCAAGGAAAATCCAGCCCTGCACAAGGAACTGCTCAATCGCTGGCAGCGCGCCCTGAAGGAGGCCGACGCCTGGTTGACCGAACTCTCCACAGGTTCCGCCAAACAGCGCGTGGCCCGTCTGCTGTTACGCCTGGTAAAGGATACTCAGATGAGTGAATGCAATCTGTTTGCCCGGGAGGACATGGGTGCCATGCTGGGTATCACCACCGAGACCGCAAGCCGCACAATCGCCGAATTCAAACGCCAGAGCCTGCTGATCGAAACCAGCGTCAATCAATTTCTCCTGGATATACCAAATCTGCAGAGAATCGCCGAAGATTGACCATTTTCAATGCCAACCGCCGGCCACTCACCTATCCTCCCTCTTGATTTAGACGGCAACCTAATTCATCGAGCAGGGGAGAGGCATTTTGAAACAGGTGGTCAAGGAGATTGCAATTCCGATCTTCAGCATTGAGATGGAATTGTCGGAATGCAAATACGATACAATCGAAGAGATTGTCGCCTATCTTATTGAGCAGGTGAAGGCACATAAGGCGGCGCAGTACATTGCCACATTCGATCACATGAAACATACCAGCGAATTGCCGGAGGGCATCATCGCTGATGATATTATCGCCGCCTACAATGTGGTCTTCTGTTTTGGCTTCAGTCTGCAGGATGCAGAACAACTGGCGACACGGCCCCGTTCACTCGGCGTCTGCCAAACAGACCAGGGCATCACAATCTCTTTCATGGAAGCCCCAATGCCGGTTGCGAATGCACTCATGGAGCAGTGGACCAGATCCCTGCTGCGGGATGAGCGCCAGCATTCACAACTCTCTAACTATCCAGGTCATCAGGAAGATGCACAGCTGCACTCTTGAGAACCGCTGACACCCACCAGTGAGCTAAGCCCCAAGCCTTGCAATTAGTCATCTTGGAGAGAGGCGGTTACATCTCCATCTCCAGATCGTCGATGATGCTGTCTATACCAGCCTGTGCACACTCTTCATCGGTCTCTCCCGACGGCGCACCACTGACTCCGACAGCCCCAAGCAGTTGCCCCCCTGCCTGAACAGGCAATCCACCGGCAGACATGACCAAACCGTCAATCCGGCCAATGGGGCTATCGGCGCGGCTCTTCAATGCGGATGTGGCTGCATTGAAATTAGCTGCCGTGAAGGCCTTCATGCGGCTTATCGGCACCGTGATCTGGGCAGCGATAGTGTCGCGCATGACAGCCTGCACTATACCGTCCCGGTCGACCACGGTGACGCCGATCTGAATACCCTTTTTACGGCATGCCTCTATGGCACCCAAGGCGATTCTGTTTGCCGACTCCAGGGTAAGGCGCTTGACACTAACACTGGGTGCCGCCTCATCCGCCATCGCACCCATGGAGATGCTGAAAAACAGGCTTATGGCTATTGTCAGTTGCTTCATTTTATCCTCCGCTAGGATTATTTTGTTATCGATCCTATCCCATGAATCTCGAGTTTAGCAATAGCTGCTGATTTGTCCTCTGGCAACTATTAAGTGGCTATGCCCCTCGGTCAGTAGTGGTGTTTGACATAGTTATCCACCAACTGCATGAACTGTCCGGCGATATCGTCGCCTTTCAGTGTCACCACCTTTTCACCATCCACGAATACAGGCGCCGACGGCGACTCGCCGGTTCCCGGCAGGCTGATGCCGATATTGGCCTGTTTACTTTCACCAGGCCCATTCACCACACACCCCATCACGGCCACGGACATTGCCTCTACCCCCGGATGCCCCTTACG
Organism: gamma proteobacterium symbiont of Ctena orbiculata; assembly: GCA_003094555.1. Lineage (GTDB taxonomy): Bacteria > Pseudomonadota > Gammaproteobacteria > Chromatiales > Chromatiaceae > Thiodiazotropha. Next base: position 25,584 of record NATW01000108.1, on the reverse strand, counting down.
CCATTCAGGCATCATCCTACGTAGATGGTTCTGCACATCCTTGGCAAGCTGCTGGAAATAGGTGCTGGTTGTGCGACCGCATCCCGGACAGGCGACTACCATTGGTGTGAATGCCCTGATACCCATCGATTGCAGCAGCTCCTGGGCGACAATCACCTCCTGGGTTCTGGCCCCACCGGGTTCGGGTGTCAGTGATATCCGAATGGTGTCGCCAATGCCCTCCTGCAGCAGCACTGCAAGGGCGGCAGTCGAGGCGACTATACCCTTGGAACCCATGCCCGCCTCGGTCAGGCCTAGGTGGAGTGCATAGTCACACTCAGATGCCAATATTCGGTAGACTGCAATCAAGTCCTGAACACCACTCATTTTACACGAGAGCACGATCCGATCCGCCGCAAGCCCCACCTCCTCGGCACGTTGAGCGCTCTCCAGGGCCGAGACCACCATTACTTTGTGGACCATCTCGACACTGTCGAGGGGCTGTTCCGCACGGGTGTTCTCGTCCATCAGGCGCGCCACCAAGCCCTTGTCCAGACTGCCCCAGTTGACACCGATGCGCACCGGCTTGCCGTGCTGACAGGCGGTTTCGATCATACTCGCGAACTGGCTATCGCGTTTCTCGCCACTGCCCACATTACCTGGATTGATACGGTATTTGGCCAATGCCTCGGCGCATGCTGGATGATCCTTGAGCAGGCGATGACCGTTGAAGTGGAAATCACCGATCAGCGGCACCCCTATTCCCTGCTGCTCCAGGCGCTCACGAATCACCGGAACCGCCCTGGCCGAAGCCTCATTGTTGACTGTCAGGCGTACCAGTTCCGAACCCGCCTGGGCCAACGCCTTGATCTGCTCGACACTGGCATCGATGTCCGCCGTATCGGTATTGGTCATCGATTGCACCACCACCGGCTTGGCGGAGCCTATCATCACGTTACCCACCTGCACACCGCGGGTAACGCGTCTGTTGATTTGCACTATTTTGCCTCGCATCTAGCTGCCGAGTACGCAGCATATCAAAACTGCGCACCTCATATTAACCGATCCACTAGTCCATGATGCCTGAGACATCCCCCCGCATAACCCCGATATGACAACGGTTAGTAGCGACCTGTATAGATGTGGAGCCCGGCAGTTCAGTCAGATGCCGCCAAACAGGCCCTGACAAAAAAGCCCGGTCTTGAACCGGGCTTTCTGGGTCAGCTTTCACATAGACCTATTTCAGTTTGCCTATACCCAGCATCTTGAGGATATATTTCTCATAGATCGGTTCTGAAGTCCCCTTCTTCATCTTGCGGATGAAATACTTTTCGAAGGCGATTTTGGCCATGTGCACCCACTTGCCCTTCTTGAACCAGGCCACGTTACGGGGCGGAATCTGCGGCAGCGCAACAAAGGCAGCACCGGTATCACCCATGTCTGCGAGACAGACCGCATTCCATGTGGCAAGGGTGGTCCCCTCTTTACCCGCCAGCTCGTCTGCGATGTTGTGCACGATTGCCGTGACCATCGATTCGATCATATAACCTGTTTTAGGCGCCCCTGTCGGCACCGCAGTCGCCTCTACAGGGGGGATGGCGATACACACACCGGCACCGAATATATTCGGATACTTCGGATTGCGCTGGTGATCGTCCACAAATACAAAGCCGCGTGGGTTACACAATCCTTCCACCTCGGCTACCGCATCCACGCCCTTGAATGCAGGCAGCATCATTGAATAAGTGAAATCCAGTTCGTGCTCCTTTAATTTATGCCCTGAATCGTCATACTCTTCAACGAACATCTTGCCCTGCTCAATCTTGATCACTTTGGCGTTGGTGATCCAGTTGATATGGTGGTTGCGAAATTCGCTCTCGAGAAACCCTTTTGAATCCCCTACACCCCCCAGGCCCAGGTGCCCGATATAGGGTTCGGATGTGACGAAGGTCATCGGCACCTTGTCCCGCATCTTACGCTTGCGCATATCCGAATCCATGATGAATGCGAATTCATAGGCGGGACCGAAACAGCTGGCGAAGGGCATTGCACCAATTATCACTTGGCCGGGATTGTCCAGCAGTGCCTGGTAGGCACCATAGGCCTTTTCTGCATGATCCACTGTGCAGATGGATTCAGTGAAACCCTCTGGGCCGGAACCCTCCACCTCCTCGAAAGCCAGCCTGGGGCCGGTTGCGATAATGAGGTAGTCGTAGTTGACGGTATCGCCCCCATCAAGGGTCACTTGATTCGCCTCAGGATCAATTTTATCGACCCGTTTGGCGATAAAGTTGATGCCCTTGCGCTCCAGGTGGGGGCGTATATCGAAGGTGATGTGGGATCGATCCCGCCAACCAACCGCCAGCCAGGGGTTGGATGGAACGAACTGGAAGTACTCCCGTTCGTTGATCATGGTGACCTCGTGTTCGCGCCCCAGCTCCATGCGTAATTCATAGGCACAAGGCATTCCTCCTGTGCCAGCACCCATAATGACGATATGCGCCATCTAACATTACCTCCATCCTCTCAGAAATTATTAAGTTGCGGTCGAGCCAAGAGAGGAAGCAGAACCGCCTTTCAAGAGGGCTAAGTCTATACCCAACCCACTGAAATTTAAAATTATTTAAGTATTTTATAATGAGCTAATGCAAACCGATTCTCTGACCGTCCATTAAACCGATAGTTGGAACCAGCCAGATATCTCATGCTGAGATGCGATAGAAATCCGACCGCTCAAGTCGGGCAGCTGCTGCTGAACCAGCTCGGTAACCAGCGCCGGGGAGTTGTTTTTCTCACTCAAATGGGATGCCACCAGATGTTGCAAACGGGAGGTTTGCAGCCGCTTCAACAGCTCCACTGCCTGGTGATTGCTCAAATGCCCATGGGATCCCCCGACTCTTGCCCGCAGGCTGGGTGGATATGGGCCATTCGCCAACATCTGCGGGTCGTGATTGAACTCGAGAACCAGGCTGTCGCAGGCCTGCAGAATAGTGGCGATGTGGGGTGTGACATAGCCGGTATCGGTGAGCAGGCCCAGGGTGTTGTCGCCGGCACGAAACAGAAACTGGCAGGGCTCTCTGGAGTCATGGGGTACCGGATAGGGGGCCACGGCCAGGTCGCCAATGGTCCACCACCCAGCGTGGCAGTCTATCTGATGCAGGCTGGGTAACTTACCGTAATTGGCAGCATGAAAGGTTCCTGGTGTCATCCATACCTGAAGACCATAGCGTCTCGCCATGGCACCGAGCCCCCTGACATGGTCAGTATGCTCATGGGTGACGAGAATCCCGGTCAGGGTGTCCGCCCCAATACCCAGATCCCTCAGACGACGCTCGATTTCACGGGCCGGGAACCCGCAATCCACCAGTATTCTCACTGCTGCGGTCTCGATAATCAGGGCGTTGCCCTGACTACCACTGCCGAGGAGAGCAAAACGTAGCGACACGCGTCAGCGAATCTGCTCGTGTATCATAGTAAGGATTCGTCCAGCCGTATTGATCTCCGCTTCGCTACCATCCTGGTTTTTAATCAATACCTGGGTCCCCTGATCAAGTTCCAGGAGTTTGACCTGGTATTGACTCTCCTTGTCGATACTATCTTCATCATCCCGCCAGAATGCGAATCTGGAAAAGAAGCCCTTCTCTTCCTGGCTTGCTCCCGATAACTCGCTGTAACGGACGAAATAGATACCGGAAGAGCGATCCCTGTCCTCCACAGCAAACCCGACCCGGTCGAGGGCAACCCCGGTCAATCGCCATGCCCGGGCAAAGCCTTCATTAATCCAGAGTTCTGAGCGTTCACCGGTTTTGATCAACTGGGAGCGTTGTTGCCTCGTCTCATCCTTGGCCAGGGCCACTTCCGCCTTTTCGCTCGCCACCCCGAGATAGACCATGATACTGCGCAGCATGGCGGCCTCGATACCTGGATCGTTGGGTCGCGGGGTCCAATAGGTTGTATCGGCGTTACCACTCACATCCTCCTTCAGCTTCTCCTCCATGCCCCGGTGAGTCAGATAGAGTTCGGTGGTTCCGGACTCAAGCCCTTTTTCCAGACGTACCCGGAACTGATCACGGGTAGCTGAAGAGTAGATGCTGCCAAGGGTCTTGCGAAAAAATTCGGTGATTACACCCTGCTTGATATCGGCCCGGCTCTCCAGCCAGTCGGTTCTCATGATACCGATGGTTGGATCCTGCTCCACCAACAGGAGTCCGTTACTGCGCCAAAACTCAATGATCTTGGACCATACGGCCTGGGGTTGTGCATTGATCACAAGCCAGCGCTGATCACCGTCACGTTCAACCCGTATATTGTCGAATTCCGGCAACACCTTATCTGTCTCGGGCAGAGCCGGACGATTGTCGCTACCTCGCTTGTTGGCATACTCTTCATAGGAGGCGCTTCCGGCACCAGGAATCGCCATTGCATCCTGGATTGAGGAACGGGTGAGATCAGGTGGTATCTCGAGATCGTCAACCGTCTCCTTCTGGGAACGGTAAACCCTCTCAGAATCCGAAAAGTAGCCGCCACCGGAGCTGCATCCGACAAGGGTTAAGGAAATATAAGTGATCAACAGTAAAGCGAAAGTTGATTGCATATCTAAGAATATCGCCAGCTAATTATGTGTTGCCTATGACAATGGAAAGCAGTGATAAGTTTGCTAAAACATCACTAAACATTGACAGAGATGTAACTAAGTCTTTCAGGATTGTGTAGCCGTAACTGAGTACCCACCTGGATAACGCTCACAGTATATCGGCCTGCCGCATCGCTTGCTCGACCTCATCCTCAGCCGCGGGGGTCAGCCAGGTCAATGGCAATCGGATTCCACGCTGTGCCAGACCCAGTTTCATCATTACCCACTTCACCGGGATGGGACTGGATTCCACGAATAGGGCACTGTGCAGACCAGCCAGCCTGGCATCGATCGCCCGTGCCTCTTCGGTCCGTCCCGCCAGTGCGGCAACACTCATTTCGTGCATCAGACGCGGTGCCGCATTCGCGGTCACTGAGATGACTCCGTGACCACCCTGCAACAGGAATTCACAGCCTGTGGCATCATCGCCACTATACAACTGAAATGAGTCATCACACAGCTCACGCAGCCGCTGCAGGCGGGATAGATCCCCTGTTGCTTCCTTGACGCCGATGATATTCGGCACCTGAGCCAATCTAGCGATAGTCTCAGGCAGCATGTCGCAGGCGGTACGCCCCGGTACATTGTAGAGGATCTGGGGAATATCCACCGCCTCGGCAATCGCCTTGTGATGCTGGAATAGTCCCTCTTGGGTGGGCTTGTTGTAATAGGGGGTCACCAGCAGGCAGGCATCCGCGCCACCCTGTTTGGCGCATTCAGTCAGAGCGACCGCTTCACGGGTCGAATTGGCACCAGTACCTGCGATCACAGGCAATCTGCCAGCCGCGTAGTCGACCACCCGCCGAATTACATCACAATGCTCCTCTTCGTCCAGAGTGGCTGACTCGCCGGTCGTGCCGACTGCGACAATCGCGTCACTACCTTGCTGGATATGAAACTCTACCAGCGCGTGTAAAGCGGCATCGTCCAGGCTGCCGTCCTCCACCATGGGAGTGATCATTGCTACCATACTGCCCTGAAACATCGCCCCATACCCCGATTCATTGGATAATCGGCAATGGTATCCTGTGGCTTGTGATAATGACAAGTAGCATGAATAATCAACCCCCAGATTGCCTGAAAAATATCGCTAGACGCGGATAACAGATGTTACACTCTACCTGAAATCCACATAATCACTCGACAACAAGCAATTTTTATGTCCACGCCAAAGAATTACCTGGTCATCTCAGCACTTGGAAAGGATCAGCCTGGGATTGTCAAAGCCCTATCGAGAAAGATACTTGATGAAGGGTGTAATATCACCGACAGTAGAATGACGGTATTGGGGGGTGAGTTCGCAATCCTACTGTTGATCGAAGGACCCTGGAACACCCTGGCCAAGCTTGAATCCGCCGTTCCTGAGCTCCAGGAGGATCTGGGGCTCACCATCATCTGTAAGCGTACGGAAGGCAAGGTTCGCAGCAACAACCTCCTGCCCTATATGGTCGAAGTCGTCTCTATGGACCATCCTGGCATCGTCAATCAGCTGGCTGAATTCTTCTCTGAACGAGATATCAATATCGAGGACATGGTGACAACCAGCTATTCAGCGGCCCATACCGGTACCCCTATGTTTTCTGTGCATATGAGCGTCGGCATACCCTCTGACATTCACATTGCGGCGCTGCGGGAAGAGTTCATGGACTATTGCGATGGTTTGAATCTGGATGCCGTCATCGAACCCATCAAAGGCTGAGGAGGAAACGACGAATCATGCCCGCCATCACCATCGGAAAGCCCGTACCCGATATTGAGCTAGCTGCCACCGGTGACAAGAAAATCAACCTCACCGACCTTCATGGCAAACCCATAGTGCTCTATTTCTATCCTAAAGCAAGCACCCCGGGTTGTACCCAGGAGGGACTGGATTTCAAGGCGGCGATTGCAAAATTCAGACGTCAGTCCGCAATCATCCTGGGGGTCTCTAGGGACAGCCTTAAAGCCCAGGAAAATTTCAAGCAAAAACAGGGCTTTCCTTTTGATTTGCTCGCTGACAAAGAGGAGAAACTTTGTCATGCTTTCGACGTCATAAAAATGAAATCCATGTATGGGAAACAGGTACGTGGTATTGAACGCAGTACTTTTCTGATCGACGAAAGCGGGCATCTGCGCTGGGAGTGGCGCAAGGTAAAAGTCAAGGGACATGTAGAAGAAGTGCTGGAAACCCTGAAGGCGATGCGAGCCGGAAAACTTGTCTGAATTCATTCGCTCCTGTGCTCTATTAACGCTATCCCTCTTGTAAAATAAACAACTGAGTATGTCTGAAAAACGATCCAACAATACCCGTCTTTTTGTCCTCGATACCAATGTGCTGATGCATGATCCTTCAGCCCTATTCCGCTTCAAGGAGCACGATATCTACCTGCCGATGGTGGTATTGGAGGAGCTGGATAAGGGCAAAAAGGGCATGTCAGAGGTCGCCAGGAATGTGCGTCAAACCAGCCGCTTCCTCGACGAGCTGATGAGCAATATCCCTCAATCCGCCATTTGCGATGGCATACCTCTCAACACACTGCAGTTGAATGGCGGTATCGAAGCCCTGAGTGGCCACCTGTTTTTCCAGACCAAGCCGCTCAGCGGCGACCTGCCATCGGCCCTGCCGGGCAATACCCCGGACAATACCATCCTCGCCACCGCCCTCAGCCTGCAGTCGGAATATCCCAACCGACAGATCATTCTGGTATCGAAGGATATCAATCTGCGGATCAAGGCAGCCGTGGTGGGCATCCATGCAGAGGACTACTCCAATGACAAGGTCCTGGAGGACGTAAATCTCCTCTACAGCGGCATAGAGAGCCTGCCCGAGGCCTTCTGGGAGCAACATACCAAGGAGCTTGAATCCTGGCAGGAGGAGGGTCGCACCTTCTATCGTGTCGTCGGACCCGATACAGAGGTCTGGCATCCCAGCCAATGCCTGCATCTGCCTGGCGATGATGGACTGCAGGCGATTGTCAGGAAGAAGGAGGAGAGTAGTGCCACCATTGAGCTGGTGGAGGACTACACCAATCCCAAGCATGCCGTGTGGGGCATCACAGCACGCAACCAGGAGCAGAATTTTGCCCTGAATCTGTTGCTTGACCCTGATCTCGATTTCGTTTCGTTACTTGGCACGGCCGGCACCGGTAAGACCCTGCTCACCCTGGCTGCCGGCCTGGTGCAGACACTGGATCTCAACCTATACCGGGAAATCATCATGACCCGGGTCACGGTACCGGTTGGAGAGGATATCGGCTTTCTGCCTGGCACTGAAGAGGAGAAGATGACACCCTGGATGGGGGCGTTAATGGATAATCTTGAGGTACTCACCCAGACGGAGGGCGGCGAGTGGGGACGGGCCGCTACCGAAGACCTGCTGCGCAGCCGAATCCGCATCCATTCTCTCAACTTCATGCGGGGACGCACCTTTCTCAACAAGTACATCATTCTTGATGAGGCCCAGAACCTGACCCCAAAACAGATGAAAACACTGGTCACCCGAGCCGGACCCGGCACCAAGATCGTCTGTCTTGGGAATGTGGCGCAGATCGATACTCCCTATTTGACGGAGACTACCTCGGGCCTGACTTACGCCGTCGACCGCTTCAAGAACTGGCCACATAGCGGCCATATCACGCTACAGAGAGGCGAAAGGTCCCGTCTTGCGGACTATGCATCAGAGAATCTCTAGTGGATGCTGCCTCGATCGACGATGGTTTTCAGTTCTGCAACGGTTCGACGATACACATCTGCTGCTTGATTGTAGTTATCCACCAGACCGGAGGTATCATTTTGACGCCCCTTGAACTCCAGTTCCCGGGCTAGTATGGATAGTTCCATAGCACCAACATTGGCGCTGCTAGACTTGAGTGGGTGGGCTGATTTCACCAGGGCGTCCATGTCACGATCCTTGACCGCGTCGCGGATGCCGTGCATGAGTCCAGGAGCACTCTTCAGGTAGCTCTCGAGTACAGAAACAAATTCATCTTCCATAATCTCATACAGCTCTTCCAAAACACTGCGATCTATCATGCCACTAGCTGGCATACCACTCTCTCCTGTACTCTGTAAATCTTCACTCGATGCATCGACTGAAGCAACCAAGACATCATCACCACCGCTGACCTGTTCCATCACCAAACTCTCTTCACCCTGGCTGATCATCTCCTCCATGGGCAGCCACTGACGCAACATATTCTCAAGCTGAGCCGGTTTCACTGGCTTGGAAAGATAGTCATCCATGCCCACCGCCAAACACCTTTCCCGGTCCCCAGCCATGGCATTCGCAGTCATGGCGATCACTGGGGTACGCATCAGTCCTTGGGTTATCTCTCTGTCCCTGATCGCCTCAGTCGCCTCATAACCGTCCATGCGTGGCATCTGACAATCCATCAACACCACATCGAACTGCTCCTGATGCATGGCATCCATCGCTTCCACACCATCATTTGCCGTTATCGGCGAAAGCCCTGCCTTCTCCAGCATTTTCTTCACTACCGCCTGGTTGACCGGATTGTCCTCTACCACCAGCACCCGACCGGCCAGTCGAGTGTGCTGGATTGTCGCCTCTCGATCCTCTGCCCTTTCACTCCCAGTTGACTGACTCACCGATTTACCCTGTTTGTCGAGCCAATTCAAGTGATCGTCAGGCAACCTGGGAATCGGGATCTCTTCGGGTGTGGTTGATGCTGCAGAGATCTGCTCCACGTCAAATATTCTATATAGCCGCTGTTTCACCTCCTTGCTCATACCACCGCCACTTATGCACTCGATTTCCAGTCCCTCTAGGGTTTCGATACTCTCCTCCGGCACGTTGATTGCGAGCACATTGACATCTCTCATGTGCGCTATCTCACGCGCGGAACTGACAACCTGAAGCAGATTGATACTGGAAAATCCAGCATCTATCACAATCAACTCATAGCGCCAGCTGGCACCGAGATTGGCTGATGTTTTCAGCTTGGAGAGTGCATCGTACTGATCATCGGTCTGCTCCAGTAGCATCCCCAATTCCTTCAACGAGTTGGCAAGTACCGCGGTTTCCTGATTAGTCTTCGCTGCCAGCAACAGGGTGCGGATGTCATGCAGATTCCGCCGGCTGGATGGAATCTCCTGGAGTGATTTTCTCATCGGCAGAACAAACCAGAAATAGGATCCCTTTCCTATTTGCGACTTGACCCCAATCCGGCCACCCATGAGTTCGGTCAAACGCTTACAAATAACCAGACCCAATCCAGTGCCGCCATGCTTGCGTGTGGTTGATGCGTCGGCCTGAGAAAAGGGTTCGAAAAGTCGCGCTACCTGTTCATCCGACATGCCAATGCCGGTATCCCTGACGGCAAACAGCAATTCCACCTCTGTGCGCGTCGACTGGCGGGTGGCAACCTCCACTATGACCTCGCCTCGCTCGGTAAATTTGACTGCATTACTGACCAGGTTGGTGAGAATCTGACGCAAGCGGATGGGGTCTCCGCGTACCACCCTCGGGACATCCCTGGCAATATTATGGCTCAGTTTCAAACTACGGCGATCAGCGGCATTTTTCATCAACGAGGTCACCTGACTGACAACCTCATTCAATGTGACATCGATAAACTCCAGATCCAGCTTGCCCGCCTCTATCTTGGAGAAATCGAGAATATCGTTGATGATACTGAGCAATACCTGGGAAGAGTTGAGCGCAGTGGCGACAAACTGCTTCTGCTCAGTGTCCAGTCTTGTCTCCAAAAGCATATCAAGAATCGGCAGGATACCGTTCAGCGGTGTCCTGATTTCGTGGCTCATGGTGGCCAAAAACTCTGACTTCGCCAGATTCGCACTCTCGGCCGCCTCTTTAGCCAAAAAGAGCTCCTGCTCTACCGATTGCCGCTGATCATTCTCGACAACCAGACGACTTCGCATTTCACTCAACTCGGTCTCGGACGCGACCATCCGTTCATGCAGCAATACCCGGTTTGCGGCAAGCAACAGGAAACCCTGTTGGTAGACCATCATCCAGGCCGACAGAATCAACAACGCCAAGGCATAGGCAATCATGCCAATCAGAAACTCATTGGAGATAAGATCCTCATTCCCGGAAATACTCAGAACCACCAGCGCGGTTGCGGTCAAGACGAAAATGACGCTAAAGAAGGTATCGATAGTTAGGAGCAACGCAGTGAGAAGAAAAATCGTCCCTATCAGCACCAGGTCTATGACCAGGTAGTCGGTATCCATGGGGTAGGTCAACAAATGGATGAGTGCGGCGGCCCACAACAGGCCGAGCATGAATATGCCTGGCAGTAGCGCATACCGCCACATCTGGATTCGTTCAAGAGAGCTTCGCCGGACAATGATAGTCAACACGGTTTGTGCTATCAGTACCGTAGCCAGCAATCCAGCCCAGATCACTCCCAGCTGGTTTTCCCACGCCTTATTAAGATATAAAAAGATCAGTCCGGCTATAAGATTGGCAACAATAAGCGTGGTGCCGTTTGCATATAACAACCGCACCCGCTCTTTTTTTATCTTAATCGCTTCTTCGTTTGGATCTGTCATGCCCGATTGCCCGGGTTGTTAAACCCCCACCATTTGTATATAAATTAGCATATTAACCCTGGTCAAGTGTAGCAAAGTCCGGTATTTATTTTTCCCCGGTTGTTTCTGTTGCGGCACCGATTATAGTAGAGTCGAGTCACTTCTATGACCGTATTAGCGGGAGCTCGCTCAGCGACCTGACCTATATTCGCCGTGATAACCGACCCAACAACCATTGCAGAACTAACCAAACAGTTTCACTTCTTACGCTGTGCCGAAGCCGATTTCGTCCAGCAGTTCTTTAACGCCACCAAAATCATCCATTTGGCAGCAGATCAACCGATATGCCAGCAAGGTATGCAGTGCAGCCACCTGGCACTGGTGATCGAAGGTAGCGCCAGGGTCTATAAAATTGGTGAGAATGGACGGGAAATCACGCTCTACCGGATAGGCCCGGGTGAGAGTTGCATCCTTACAGCGTCCTGTATCATGAGCCAAAAACCCTTCCCCGCGTTTGCCGTCAGCGAACAACCGATACAGGCACTGATGGTATCCACTGCCGATGTTGTGCGCTGGTCAAATCATGAGCCGGCATGGAGAGACTACCTTTTCAGGCTCATCAGTGACCGCCTCAGCGATGTGATCAGTGTCGTCGAGGAGGTTGCATTCCGACGGGTCGATCGCAGGCTTGCCGGGTATTTGCTGCAACATACCACTGATGACAGCGACCGCATACAGGTCACGCATCAATCGATCGCTTCAGATCTGGGCACTTCCCGTGAAGTGGTCAGTCGAATATTAAAGGACTTTGAGCAACAGGGTTTTATTTCCATCACCCGTGGCGCAATAACCCTGGAGGATCGACATGCTCTAAACAGTAAAAGCAGCGAGTGACGACACAAGTTGCATCCAGCTATGTGACTTAGTCACATACTATTCAGTTACCGCCAAGTATGCTCGTTCCTCAATGGCGCCGGGATGCCTAGAGAACATCCAGCCAAGACAGGCGTATCTCTATTATCACTTTTCAATTAAGGAGCGGATCATGACAAAAAATGTCGGTAGTATCGAACGTATAATCCGGATTATCGCAGGCCTGGCGATTCTTGCCTGGGGATTTCTTTTGAGTGACCCGATCAACTGGTGGGGTGCCATCGGTGCCGTCCCCCTTGTCACCGGTCTTGTCTCTTTTTGCCCCCTGTGGACAGTGTTTGGTATCAACACCAACAAGAGTGCCTGATACAAGCGCAATCCAGCGCTCCGTCAATCTTGTAGCCTCAACACCAGGTTGACGGCGCGCTAACCCTCTTCAACACCCACATCCTCGATCCGCTTCGGCCAAGCCACCAGCACCGCCTGTACCAACGTGGCCAGGGGGATTGCGAAGAAGACACCCCAAAAGCCCCAGAAACCGCCAAATACCAGAATGGCCACGATGATAGCAACCGGGTGCAGGTTGACCACCTCGGAAAACAGCAGTGGTACCAGCACGTTGCCATCCAATGCCTGGATGATGAAATAGGCTACGGCCAGCCATGCGAAGTCACTACCCCACCCCCATTGAAACCAGGCGATGAAGAGCACGGGGATGGTAACCACAGCCGCCCCGATATAGGGAATGATAACCGACAGCCCCACCATCATCGAAAGCAGCAGAGCATAGTTCAATCCAAGCAATTTGAAGGTGATAAAACTGACCACCCATATAATGACAATCTCCCAAAACTTGCCTCTGACATAGTTGGCAATCTGCTTGTCCACATCCTTCCAGACCGTACCGGCAAAGCGTCGATGTCTGGGGAGATACCTGACAAACCAACCGACGATCAACTGCTTGTCCTTCAAGAAGAAGAACACCAGCAGCGGCATCAGAATCAGATACACAATCAAGGTGATCACACCAACGACTGAGGCGAGGGACCAGGTCACAGCCTGTTGTGCGAATGAGGCTATCTCGTTGCGGATCTGTTGGATCAGTTGGTCGACCTGCTCCTGTGGAATCAGGTCCGGATAGCGTTCGGGCAGTTGCATCAACGCCTGCTGTCCCATGGATATCATGATCGGCAACTGTTGTAGAAAATCTGTGACCTGGTTGGATAACAGCGGCAACAGCCCAAACAGCACCAGGGTGACAAATAACAGGAACAGGACAAAGACTATCAGTACCGATGGGAATCTCGGCCATGAGCGTCTCTCCAGTTGGGAAATAACACCTTCCAATAGATAGGCAATAACGATGCTCGCCAGCACCGGGGCGAGCATATCCCCCATGGTGATGACAATCCCAAAAAAAAGCAGCAGAAAAAGCGTCAGGAAGACGATTTGTGGATCGGAAAAGTAACGTTTGAACCAGTTTGTTACAACCTGCATAGGGCTACCTATTGGGGGGCCTAGCGATCATCCAGATAGTTTTGGTAGTGCCGGGCAAACAGGACCTCCAACTCATCAATGACCAGTTTGGCCTCTCGTCCCTGTAACATGTGGGCCATCATCAGTGACGAAGTTTCATCAAGCAGCAACTCTCTTTCGAGCATAAAATAACTCTCAGACAGACGCTTGATCGCCTTCACAACAGACTCCTCCTGAGGCCGTTCGATCTGCTTTGGCTCATGAGTCTTCTCGACTTCGGGGGCACTTTCCAGACCCGCTCGGCTCGCCAAAAAAGCGGCAAAAGAGAGCAGCGTCTGTCGCTGTTGCGGGTCCAGCCGATCGAAGAGATTCAGTAACTGCTGCTGATCAGCTGCCAGTTTCTGTTGTTTTGGAACAAATTGCACAATGACTCCGCCATCCGCATCTTCACTGGGAAGAGCAAACTGTCAAGATAACAGGGCTACTACAGATTCTCCTCTGGGTGATCTTCACAATAACCCCTGGCAAAGTCGAGCAACTCCTCCATGGCACGCAGTCGGAATTTCTGCTTTTGATGGACAAATGAGAAGGGGCGTTCCAGCTTCGGCACCAGATTGATCGCACGCAAGGTATCCAGCTTCAGTTCTTTCTGGATAGTGGCGCGAGAGACCACAGAGACACCCATCCCCGCCTCGACTGCCCCCTTCACCGCTTCAGGGCTGCCAAGTTCCATGGAGATATTCAATGCAGCGTCGCAAGAGTTGTTGTCCAGATACTCGTTGATCACTTCGCGAGTTCCAGATCCCTCTTCGCGGCAGATAAAGGGGTACTCGAGAAGGCGCCTGATCTCTACCGATTCCAGGTTGGCCAGGTCGTGATTAGGTGGCACGATCGCAACCAAATGATCCTCGCGACACATCTCCACCACAAGATTCTTATTTCCAACCGGCGCCTCGACAACACCCAGATCGATGGTATTGTTCTCGACCATTGAAACTATGCCTTCCGAATTGGAGACCCGCAAATGGATGGTGACCTCCGGGTAGCGAGCACCAAAGTCACCCAACAAGGCAGGCAGCATATATTCGGCGATTGTTGTACTGGCCCCAATCGTCAGCGCACCCCGGATCTCACCCGTCATCTCACGTACAGAGTTTTCCATGTCCGCATAGAGATCGAAAATCCGATCGGCATACTCATAAACCCGATCACCTGCCTCGGTCAGACTGATGCGGTTGTGGGTACGGTCAAACAGACGGGTATTAAAATACTCCTCCAATTGACGCACCTGAAAGGTCACTGCCGGTTGTGTCATGTGCAATGTTTCAGCCGCCTTGGTGAAGCTTAAGAGTCGCGCAACCGTATGAAAAACTTGTAATCTTCGATCCGCCATTGTATTTATAGGTCCAATCAACCAGTCTTTGTTCTAGATAAACTCAATTTATACCATAACTCATGATGCTATGGGAGTTGTTAACGCAAACTGGTAGTCGAGGCGACATAGGATGCAGCAGGCCTGGAAAGGCGCCTGTGATGAAAATCATCGCTATAAATCATGGTAATTCGTTTAAAAATCCTCTAGCCTCACTAGGATGGACCCATTGTGACTTCAATGGGGGTTCAATATGATAATGAATAGAGCCTGGTCCTGGATATTATATTAGGCGTATTGGGACAGGCTCAGAATAAACGAGAACCACGGCGGAGGAAATATGCGGACACACGTCAACAAGACCTATCAACACACTCTACTGGCGCTGGCTTGCGGCGCTGCCATGTTGCCCCTTAGTCAGACAGTCCAGGCGTCGGGCTTTGCAGTCCCCGAATTGAACATCACCGGCCTTGCCCTCTCCAATGCTCTGGTTGCAAATCCCGATTCCCTGTCAGCCATAGCCTACAATCCTGCCGCCATGGCATTTCATGAAGGCATGGCTATCGAACTTGGCCTGTTGTTGGTGGAGCCCGACCTAAGTGTCAATACAGGTTCCGGCACAGTGGACAGCGAGGCAAACGACCCTGTGGCAATCCCAGCGTTTACTGCCTTTACCCAGCTCAATGAAACCTGGTCACTGGGTCTATCCGTGAATGCCCCTTTTGGCTTGGAGACCGAATGGCCTGCTGGCACCTACGACAGCCAGTATCCACCGGCGGCAACCATCCCGACTCAAAGTAAACTGGAGATAGTCGCGTTTTCTCCAAGTGTTGCCTATAGAATAAATGAGAAAGCCAGTGTTTCGGGTGGTGTCGACTACTACTGGATGCGCGAAGTCATATTCAACGGCGACATCAATGCGGGCATGCCTGGTTCCAATCCGAGCGCCGATCTCGAGGGTGATGGTCGTGGTGTGGGCTTCAATCTGGGCTTCATGGTCGACCAAGGGGCATGGAGTTTTGGGGGCAGCTACCACTCTGAGGCGAATATTCCGGTCGAGGGAAGAGTCGACCTGCCCGCAGGCGCACTGCCCTCCTTCCTTTCCAACAGGGTCGATGCCGAACTGAGACTACCCTGGCGTCTGCAGGTAGGGGTAAGACATCAACCGATGAATAAGCTTGCCATCGAGTTCGACGTTACTCGAACAGGCTGGAGTTCATTCGATAAACTGGTTGTGGATCAGGACCAATTGGGTACCAATATTGTCACTAGTATCAACAATTGGGAAGACGCCAACGCCTATCGGGTAGGCATCAGCTACGACCTCACCCAGGCAACCCAGCTGCGCATCGGATATACCTTCGATGAAACACCTCAGGATGATCAGTATTTCAGCCCACGCATACCTGATGCGGACCGCCAGCTCTTCAGCCTGGGAGTGGGTCACACCCTGAGCAACGGCTGGACCATCGATGCCGGCTACATGTATGTCAAGTTTGATGACAGAAGCTTGGATATCGATCCTTCATTCGTTCACGCAGCGCCCAACGAGAGTGAAACCAACGGCACCAGCGCCGTCAATGGCGACTATGAGTCGAGCGTTCACCTGTTAGGCATCGGCGTCAAGAAGCGCTTCATGTAAACAGACGCTATTTAATCAACAACCGAGCCCCGAGTACCCACTCGGGGTTTTTTTTTGCCCCTTTCCACAGATCGCAGCAAGATCAGAATATAGTCCGCAAATGAACGCTAATAAACGCAAATATGGTGTTTCAGTATTTGAGTGAGATGACGTCACACTGCAGGAATGTGCCTCACCTCCCAATGGCACCCTGTGTAACACCATTGATTAGGTGTCCGATTTGCAACACACAGTCATGTTCTAACAAAATTTGCGTTTATTTACGGACTAAATAAATCATTAGCGGTTTGTCAACCTGTTTTTTCCACCCGACTGTTTTTTTTATCTCCCAAAAAAAACGCCGCCCTTGTGGGGCGGCGTCGCGACTGCATTTTACAACGGGTTAGATGTAAAGGCAGATATCACTGGTACCGGCAAATTCAAAGAAGCGGGCGGCACCCGCATATTCGATACCGTCTATGAATTCACTGGTATTCATTTCAAACAGATCGACCGTCATTTGACAGGCTATCAGTTTGACCTCGGCTTCCTGGCAAAGCTCGCGCAACTCGGTGAGATCAGCCACCCCTTTGGAGGCCATCTTTTTCTTCATCATACCGGTCATCATACCCTGCATGCCCGGTAGAGCCAGACCCAGAACCGGAAACCATTTGTCCATACCCATGGGCATAGGCATGCCGGGGTTACCCAGCGGGGTCACTTCCAGATCAAGGTTCTTTTTCAGAAGCTGCAGACCGTAGAAGGTGAAAAATATCTCTGTATCATAGCCAAGGGCAGCCGCAGTCGAAGCAAGAATGAAGGGAGGATAGGCCCAATCAAGGGAGCCTTTAGTCGCAATTATGGCTAACTTTTTTTCGTCTGGCATTGTGTTGTCTCCTGAAAAACTCCAATCAGGCCTTCTTGATCAGAAATTCAAATTTACCACCGACCTCTTTCGACTCCATCAGCTCATTGCCGGTCTGGTTGGCGAATGCCTCGAAGTCCTTTACTGAACCAGGATCGGTCGCAATGATGTGCAACACTTTGCCGGATTCCATACCATTCAGGGTTTTCTTAGCACGCAGGATAGGCAGTGGGCAATTGAGCCCGCTCGCATCCAGTTCTTGATCAAAATCTGCCATGGTATGACCTCCAGCTATTATCTATTTGGTTATGTTTGCCGTAAAAAACAGACGGACCTTTATATGTCATGCGTCTGACAAACGCAAGTCAATGGACGATCCGAATGCCGCTTAATAGAGGGCTATCGTTGATTGCCTCTGTCGTTAACTAACTGGCCAATCTGGCAGCCAGTTGAAAGCCTGAGCGTGCCCAGGCCAATATGCCACCACGCAGGTTGATTGCGTTGTCAAATCCCTGCTGCGCCAGATAGGCACATGCATGATAGGAACGCGCACCACTGTGGCAATAGAGAATGATCGCCTTATCCTTGGGCAACTCACTGATTTTCATAGGTATTAGATGCATGGGCAGATGTTCTGCGTCTGCCAGCCCCCCCTGAGCGACTTCACCCGCGCTACGAATGTCGAGCAGCAGGAAGTCATCCCCCTCATTGATACGGGACTGAAGATCATGGGCATCTATTTCCTTTATCATCACTTACCATTTCGCCTTTATAAAACAAACAACAGGGTTAATTAGTATATTAATGTGTTTAAATATTGCAAGCTATATTAGCCCAATCAAGCTTAAAATATTCAGGGAGGGTGAGTCATGATAGAGTCAAGCTCCATCCCACCCACATCGATTATAAATTTGTTATCTGGTTGATTTTATTATGGAATTTTTTCCTATCTTCCTCGACTTAAAGAACCGTCCATGCCTGGTAGTGGGTGGTGGTGCCATCGCTGAGAGAAAAACCGCGCTACTGCTGAAATCGGGGGCGGATGTCACCCTGGTATCCCCAGAGCTGTGCCACAATCTCACCACTTGGCGCGATATGGGGCGCTATACACACCTGGAAAGACGCTTCCAGGATGAAGATTTGACCGGTCATCATCTGGCCATCGCAGCCACCAACGACCCCAGGGTAAATCGCCGCATAGCCGAGATTGCGGGAGATCTTCGCATACCGGTCAATGTGGTGGATCAGCCAGAACTCTGTAGTTTTATCGTACCCTCCATCATCGATCGTTCGCCGGTGGTCGCGGCAGTTTCCACAGGCGGTGCTTCGCCCGTACTGGCGCGCCTGATCCGCTCCCGTCTCGAGTCCTTGATACCCGCCGGTTATGGTCGCCTGGCAAAGCTCTGCAGCCGTTTTCGGCAACGGGTAAAAGGGCGTTTTACAGACCCCACTGAGAGACGCCTGTTCTGGGATCGGGTACTCGAGGGGGGGGTTGCTGAACGGGTTTTTTCCGGCCATGACGAGGAAGCGGATCAGTTGATGGAGAAGGTCCTGAATACCCCGGTTACGGGCGACAGGATGGGAGAGGTCTATCTGGTGGGCGCCGGCCCGGGCGATCCGGACTTGCTGACCTTCCGCGCCCTGCGGCTCATGCAGCAGGCCGATGTGGTCATCTATGATCGTCTGGTGGCCAAACCGATTCTTGATATGACCCGGCATGATGCAGAGCATATCTATGTGGGTAAAGAGCGGGATAAACACACCATGCGTCAGGAGGAGATCAATCATTTGCTGGCAAAACTTGCCAAGCAGGGAAAACGCGTCTTACGTTTGAAGGGGGGTGATCCCTTCATCTTCGGACGCGGCGGAGAGGAGATCGACACACTGGCTGCCGAGGGTGTCCCCTTTCAAGTGATACCGGGTATCACAGCCGCCGCCGGCTGCGCCTCCTACGCCGGCATACCCTTGACTCACAGAGACTATGCCCAGTCGGTAACCTTTGTCACCGGTCATCTCAAGGATGGCAGCATGAACTTGAACTGGAAGATGCTGGCGCAACCGAATCAGACCATTGTCTTCTATATGGGCCTGGTCGGTCTGCCTGTCATCTGCCGAGAACTGCAGCATCACGGCGTCGGCGGGGATATGCCGATTGCACTGATTCAACAGGGTACGACACATATGCAAAGGGTGTTCACGGGTACCCTGGGGACAATTCTGGATATTGTGGAACAGGAACGCCCGAAACCACCAACCCTGATCATCGTTGGCCATGTGGTGGAACTGCAGGAGAAACTGGCATGGTATGAAGCGCCACTCCACTCCGAACAGGGGGCCACTTCACCCATCGATTACTAAAGAGTTTTGAGTTATGAGTTTTTAGTTCTTAGTTGAAGTGTTCGCTTAGCTCACTCAAAACTCCTAACCCTGCTGCTTTGGTCTGAGCTGGTCTTCCCGCAGCTTGGGGGTGAAATAGTCATCCGCTTCCTCGATTTCCACCACCTTCCCATCCTTGTCCACCAGGGGTTGCTCATAGTCGTTCCAGCCCCGAAGTCCGGTTTTCAGGGAGACAACATTGGTATAACCGAGCACGTGCAGGGAAAAGGCGGCGAGGACACTGCGATAGCCGGAGCGGCAGACAACCACAATTTCTCGCTGCCGGGCATTCACCAGTTGCGGAATGGTCTCTTCGTAGTCCCATTCACAGGCTGATTCGAGAATACCGCGAGGTACGGTAATAGAATCCTCGATATGCATCGCATCATATTCATAGGGTTCACGCACATCGACGATCATCAGCTCGGGGTTGGCTTGCCTCCGCTCTTCCAGATCCCAGGGCATTATCTCTTTGACATCAGTGAGACTGTCACTTATTAAATTTAAGAAGTTTTTCATCAATCTTGTACTGAGTTGCTGCTACTCGTGTAGACAACTGTTAGGTATTTCAGATCCGCTATCGGTTGTTTCGTATCATTGAAATGCAGGGGACAGTTAAACCCATTTTCAGTTTTGTTGCCCTGACAAATGTCGTGGATGATAGTTATCAAGTCATCATCAAAGTTGCCCCCGAGAGCAGAGATTCTGTTCTACCGCGATCACTGCGGCTTCAACCCTGGAATGAACCTCCAGCTTGCGCAGGATCGCCTTCACATGCAATTTTACCGTACCATCTGAAATTCCCAGATTACGGGCGATCACCTTGTTGCTCTGGCCGTCGGCCAAATGACACAGAATCTCCCGCTCCCGCGGTGTCAGATCATCCAGTGAGGAGGTCGGAGGTGAGCTGCTTTGGCTTTCCCCTTGTACCGCCTTCGCCAGGATACCGGTCAACTCATTTGCCACCACTGTCTGTCCCTGTTTAATCTGCTGTAGCGCATCGATCAACTCATTGGGCTCCATGTCCTTAAGCAGATAACCCTGGGCACCATTTTGCAGGGCCTCAATGACATCTGACTCTTCGCGACTGGTTGTCAGCATACTGATTGGCATCTCCGGGTAGTGCTTACGCAGCACACTCAATACCTCTGTGCCGGTCATGTCCGGCATACGCATATCGAGCAGCACCACGTCGGGACGCTCGGTCGCCACGGTCTCTATGCCCTTCAGGCAATCACCAATGGCGATTACATCGATGCCACGACGTTCCAGCAGCTCCTGCAAGCCAATACGGAACAGGGCGTGGTCATCTATCAGTAATACCCGCATCTTGTTTCACCTCTGTAGACTTGCTTCACTTTTCTCATTGCGGATCACCAACTCCACCCGGGTACCCTCACCGGGTTCACTCTCTATGGATAACTCACCACCGACTCGCCTGGCTCGCTCCTCCATAATCGAAAGTCCGATATGTTCTCCAGGATTACCCTGAGGCACCGCGCCCTCGAAACCCACACCGTCGTCCTCAACCAGGATTAAATAACTACCCGGACTGCGACAGCGTAACAAGACGCGGATTGTGTGGGCTTTGGCGTGTTTACGGATGTTAGCCAGTGCTTCCTGCACAATCCGCAACGCCTGCATCTCCTGGCTGGTATCCAAATCGGTTTTAATACAATCGGGTTGAAAAAAGGCAGGTATCCCGGTCTCCTGATTGAAGCGTTCAACCAATTTGCTCAGGGCCGGCACCAAACCCCGTTGATCGAAGGGTGCACGGAAGCTGTTAATCAACTCCCTCAGCTCATCATGCGCCTCATCCAAACCGTTGTGAATTCTTTTCGCTTCCTGGATTGCCTTCTCGGAGACCGGATCGCTTTGCATGGTCTCCTCCAGCATCCGCACTTGAAAGCGTAAGCTGGCGAGGGTTTGCGCCAACGAGTCATGTAGTTCATGGGCCAATGAGGTCCGTTCTTCCACGATCGACAAACGCCGTGCTTCGGAATCAGAGCGCTGCTTGGCGACCGCCATACCCAGATGGCTGCCAATGGTATTCAGGATATCAAGCACATCCTCCCGACCATCATAGATACCGGGTTTATCCACATATAGATGATAGAATCCAAGCACATCACCGTGGTACCACATGGGCACCGAAACCCGCTCCACCTGATCCGTACTGAACATGGGCCGCTTATTCCGTTGCGTACAGATGCCCGCATCCTGACTACAGAGAATATCACCAGGCGACAGGGCGATGCCGCACTGACAGAGTTTTATCGGCAACATCTCCTGTTCATTGTAGAGCCTACCCTGCAGATCGATACAACCTACCTGGCGCACCCTGTCATCCGGCAGTACCAGATGTACTGTCGCTGAACGGGCGCTTACCATGCGCTTGAACACACCCATGTACTCTAGTAACAGCTCGTCCAGATTTTCCGATTGATTGATACCTGCCGCCACATCATAGAGTACCTGCAAGGAGGTGGTCTTCTGTGCCAGGCGCGAGGTTTGGCGGGCCACTCGAACCTCCATATCCTCGTAGATATCGGTAAGCTCCTCACTGAGACTATCGATGTCCCGGGCCATACCGCTGAGGACGCCTGTCTGTTCATGACCCTTGCTGGCAACCGGTTCCCCCTGACAGACCTGGTTCACGATCTGTTCCAATGACGCCAGTGGACGCAATAACTGACTGCGCAGACGTACCAGCACCAGACCCAGGGAAAAGAGCGTTGTCACGATGCTTATCAGCAACAATAGGTATAGGGATGAAGTTTCCGGCTGATAGATGGACAGCGCCAATACCATCACCAGACTCACCACCACGCTGCCACCCAAGATCAATATGGGCAGAAGCAGATTTCCGGTAAACAGGATTCTCAGGCTTGGCCAGTGCTTCGAATCGATCCAACCCTCGATCCAGGCCATTTGTTCTTGCGAACGATCCCCCTCCCCGGCATGCGTAGGGGCTTTATTCATCGACAGTTGTTTCTCTTCCACTTGCATAGACAGACTCTATCACGAACCTGTAAATGGGGTCAGTTTGGACCACCGGATTGGTTCATCACCTCATTCAGTCGGACCACACGCCAGGCAAACAGTGCTTCACCCAACGCCTTTCCCTCCAATCCGGAGTTGAGCAGCTCCTCCGGCATGGGCAATTCCAGGAGATCTGCTGAAAACTCCAAATGGGGCAAGAGAGCTTCTAAACGCCGCGGCCACAATCCCTGAGCGGCCGCCACAAAACGGCGGAAGCGCAGTGGCTGTTGCTTTGGCTTGAGTGTCATCACGAAATGCATGATCGATTCAGCCTGTGCACCATCAGTGGAGAATGGATGGAAATGCAACAGATCGAGCAACAGCTGTCGCCCCGCCTTGTCGATACGGTATCTTTGCATCCAATCGTCCGGCTTTGCCAGGTGAGCGACGCTCTCAAACAGAGCCACTCCAGATCGAACTACGGGATCTTCGCTCTGTTTTACAACCCGCCTCAGCGGCGCCATGTAATCGCTCCTGTCCTGTTCTCCATGGGATGAAGCAAGCGTCCCGTCCACCAACTCCGGGATTAACCGCTGCAACGCTCCACATCGCTGCAGGACTTCAAAAAAACGCCAGGGTTGAGGGGTTGCGAAAGCGCGGCTCATCTCGCGCCAAATACGTTCCGCATTCAAGCTCATCAGCTCCTCGGCGCGCGCCATGGTTTTCATCAGGGCATGGGTCTCGTGTGCCACCCTGAATCC
Organism: gamma proteobacterium symbiont of Ctena orbiculata; assembly: GCA_003094555.1. Lineage (GTDB taxonomy): Bacteria > Pseudomonadota > Gammaproteobacteria > Chromatiales > Chromatiaceae > Thiodiazotropha. The sequence goes on along the minus strand of NATW01000108.1, from coordinate 2,151 downwards.
CCAACAACCCAGTTTGGCGGCGAATCGAGCAATCCGCAGCAACCGCACCGGGTCCTCGGTAAACGCATTTGTGATATGCCGAAGTTTGCCATTGTCCAGGTCATCCCGCCCCCCGCAAACATCGATGAAATCACCACTCTCTGAGATTGCCATGGCATTGATGGTGAGATCCCTGCGCAACAGGTCCTGTTCGAGAGTGATATGTGGCCCATACTCGACCTGAAATCCCTTATAACCGGAACCACTCTTCACCTCGGTACGCGCCAAGGCATACTCCTCGCCGGTTTCAGGGTGCAAAAATACCGGGAATTCACTATCGGCACGCCGATAGCCAGCGGCCAGCATCTCTTCAGGACTCGAACCCACCACTACCCAGTCGCGTTCAGTGATAGGCAGATCCAGCAGTTGATCGCGTACCGCACCACCGACCAGGTAAGTCTTCATCTTCACGCTTCTGAATCCATGGCCGAGACTATTTCCAAGGCCTGTCGCTCTTTTTGCTGCAGTTGCCACATCTGATGATAGAGACCATCAATCTCAAGCAGCTCATGATGTGTGCCCTGCTCCATGATACGCCCCCCTTCCATCACCAGGATACGATCAGCATCCACTACCGTGGAGAGGCGGTGGGCAATCACCAGGGTTGTATGGTGTTTCGCCACTTCTCTCAATGTCTCCTGAATCGCCTGTTCGGTCTTGCTGTCGAGCGACGAGGTCGCTTCATCGAAAACCAGGATACGCGGTCGTTTCAGCATTGCACGCGCGATGGCGACCCGCTGCTTTTCACCACCCGACAGTTTCAATCCCCGCTCGCCTACAACCGTATGGTAGCCATCGGGCAACTGCCCGATGAATTGTGCGATATGCGCGATACGAGCTGCCTCTTCGATCTCCTCGCGGCTGGCATCCGGCCTGCCATAGGCCAGATTATAGAGAATCGTTTCATTGAACAGCACGGTATCCTGCGGCACTATGCCAATCGCCGATCGCAGGCTGTCACGGCTGATCTGACGAATATCCTGGCCATCGATCAGAATATGTCCGGCTGTGACATCATAAAAACGGAATAGCAGACGTGACAGAGTGGATTTGCCGGCGCCACTGTGGCCAACCACAGCCAGCTTCTCACCGGCGGCTATGTTGAAATCGACTTTATGCAGAATCTCTCTTTCCGGTTGATAGGAGAAATCAACCTGTTCAAAGCGGACCTCCCCATCAACCAGGCGTAACGGCTTGGCATTCTCTACGTCCGTTATCTCAGGCTGCTCCTCCAGGAGCTTGAAGATCAGATCCATATCGGCAAGTGAGTATTTGATCTGTCGATAGACCATGCCAAGAAAATTAAGCGGGATAAAAAGCTGCAGCATAAACGCATTAACCAGCACCAGATCACCAATGGTCATACTCCCCAGCACCACACTGTTCGCCGCTAAAATCATGATCAATGTCACACCGACTGCGGTGATCCCGCCCTGACCGAAATTCAAGAGAGACATTGAGGTCTGACTTTTTACCGCGTTATCCTCCCAGCGCGAGAGTGTTTCATCGAAGCGCTGCAACTCCAGCGGTTCATTACCGAAATATTTCACTGTTTCGTAGTTGATAAGGCTATCGAAGGCCTGACTGTTGGCCTGGGAATCCAAGCGGTTCATGCGGTGCCGAAACTCCATACGCCACTCTGTGATCGCCAGGGTAAAAGCAACGTAGATGGCAACTGTGCCAAAGGTGACCAGGGTGAAGATGATCTCATACTGAGTGAGCATGATGATTGCCACCAGACTAAATTCGACCAGCATGGGTATTATGCTGAAAACCATATAATTGATTATCGTACTGACCGAGCGCGTACCCCTTTCCAGGTCCCGGCTGATCGCCCCCGTTTGACGCTGCAGGTGAAAGCGCAGCGAAAGATCATGCAGGTGGGTCAGCACACGGCTGGAAAGATTGCGCATCGCACGATAGCGAACACGTGCGAAGATGGCATCCCTTAACTCGTTGAACATGGAGCTGCTGAGACGCAACACTCCATATCCAAGCAGCAGGAAAAGGGGTAACACCAGCAGGGTCCGATCACTCTTATCCAGGGTATCGACGATCTCTTTCAGCAACAGTGGGATACCCACATTGGCGAATTTCGCCAGCACCAGGCAG
>NATW01000107.1 GCA_003094555.1 gamma proteobacterium symbiont of Ctena orbiculata | reverse complement strand
ACCAATGACAAAGGAAATAAGATTGGACTGCTCATTCTTAACTATCTTGCTCTCAACATAATGAATGAGATCGATATCCATGACGTACTGACAGACAGTCAAAGTCATCTTATCAATCAAAATGGCTACTATCTCCGCTGCCCATCCAGGGACAGGGAGTGGTTGTTCATGTACCTGCACCACAACCTGCACAAGGGTAAATTTTCCGAGGACTATCCAGATGTGTGGCGGCATATCCAACATGTCAGACATGACCAACTGATTACCGATCAAGGCATATTCAATTATCACTGGTTATCCTCACAAGAGGCCAGTGATTCACCCAACCCATTCACCCGGCAACTTGTGATTGTGTCTATGGTCAACGCTGCCAGACTGGCGTACATGATAGCGCCCTATCGCAATACCGCATGGGGGTTATCACTGATTGCCATACCCACCATATTTATCTTCACCGGCGTGGCTTCACACTTCAGACTACGTGAGATCCATGCCTTCGAACGCTTACACAGTATCGAAGCCAATCAACACCTGATTCTCGAATCGGTAGGCGAGGGCATTCTCGGTATCGATGCCAGGGGAGAGCTGACCTTCGCAAACTCTCGCGCCGAGTACCTTATCGGCTATCAGCAAAGTGAAATGCTCGGTCGATCGCTGCACAATCTGATCCACGAGTGTCTCACTCAACAGAGTCAACATATTGCTGATAGTTGTCCATTACAACAAAGCCTGGTACATGGCAAATCCCGCCATGAAGACAGCGATACCTTCTTGCGCAAGAATTGCGACACCTTTCCTGTTGAGTACATCAGCAATCCGATTGTCAAGAACGGGGAACTGCAACGCGGTGTCATCTCTTTCTTCGATATTTCGGTGCGTAAGAAGGCAGATCAACGATGCCATGGGACACGACAGCGGTGATGAAATTCTCATTGAAACTGCGCGTAGACTGAAATACATCACCCAGGAAGGAGACACCCTTGCCCATATCGGCAGTGACGAATTCGTGTTGTTACGCGCCAATGATTCCGTGGATGCGGATCATATGGCCCACATTGCGCAACTCACCGCTGACGAGATCATGTTGATACTCGAACAGCCCTTCTATTTAAAGCGAGATAGTGTGCGCATTACGGCAAGCGTCGGTATTACCATCTTTCCACTTGGCAATGAGGAAGCCTCTAGTATCCTTGCCCAGGCCGATACCGCCGTTGCCAGCGCCAAACAGGCCGGGCGTTATACTACGAGGTTTTTTAAATCAGAGATGGAACAGACAACCAAAAGCTGGCTGCGCATCCACAATCGTATGCTCGATGCACTTGCTCATGATGCGTTCACTCTTGTCTACCAGCCGAAAGTGGAACCTAACGGCATCCTCATCGGTATAGAGGCACTATTACGCTGGGAGGATGAGGAGTTGGGCATAGTCAGTCCTGATGATTTCATTCCCATCGCGGAGCAAAGCGGTTTGATTCTACAGATCAATGACTATGTTTTGACCCATGCGCTCATACAAATGAAAACATGGTCCAATACCGGCGTACTTCAGGCCATCGACCGCATAGCGATAAATATCTCACCCTCTCAGTTCAACAACAATAACTTCGTCACCTATATCCTAGAGCATATTAGTCGTGCCGGAATTGAACCCAATACCATTGAACTTGAAATCACTGAACGGACCCTGGTATCCGATACGGATGAGGTTCGGAACAAATTACTTGCCCTGCGTGAGCGAGGCATACGTTTCAGCATTGATGTTTTTGGCACCGGCTATTCCTCCCTCGCCTATCTACAACAACTCCCGTTGGATCGACTTAAGATCCATCGCAACTTCATCGCCAATATCGATAAGATAAACGATCAACAACGAATCGTTGAGGCGATAATCCTGCTTGCCAAGGGACTTGCTTTAAATGTTATTGCAGAAGGAGTAGAAACGCCTGATGAGGTGAGCTACCTACTTGAAGCTGGTTGTCACGAGTTTCAAGGATATCATTTTCACCGGCCAATGGATCCCGATGCCATAACAAAGTTGCTGAATGAAAAGCTAACTGGGCTAACTAGTCCTATTGCCATGTAGCACCACATCTATTGAGCGGAAAAATCCCAATTGACCAACTGGGCAACAGAGAGACACTCCACAGCGAACATTTTGTTCGCTAGAGCTCATTAGCTTTCTACACCACGGTGTTTTTTAGCATTACCAAGCACGTTGACTACACGTTCTGAGGGTATTGCCGATGGCATTACCATGCCATGGTCTGAGGAAAATGACACCGCTCAAAACAGCAGGCTTACCTACGAATAGTGAACAACATGATTTTCTTGTTAAGCGCTTAGTCATTGCCGATTAAGATTGCCACGATAGCTACCCAAGCAGCAATGATAGCGAGGTACCATGCAGTAACAAAAAATAATAAAAGATACCATTGACCTAGATTGGCCTTAACACCATTGATCCCCTTGATCTGATTGTTAGGCCCTTTATACGTTTTTGTTTGCAACGTCCTTGATAATAAATACTTCTAAAACCTTGTACAGTCCCTCTCTCCTAAGCCTTTTTCTTCTATGTATTACGTAGTTGGATAAAACGGAGTAAGTTGATCGCATTCTTCCTCCTAAATGTAAGATGACCATCTCTTTATCGATTACCTTTTTCTTGGCCGTATCCGCTATTAGATCGTAGTAATCCAACAGTCGAATTATCACTTCATCGTCCTCTGCCGTTACTTGGTCGTCCTCGAACACTCTTGATGCAGCTGCCCATGCCGCGAACTTTAGGTGCGCTTCGTGTATTGGACCATCGCTTTCAATTACTTTTAACAAGAATTCCAGAGTTCTTTTTCGCCTGTCAGATGCTCTCCGTTCCAGATACCCAAAAATGAACGTGAAAAGGACCACCAAGATGGATACAGATGTAAGTATGTCTTCCATTGCTCTTGTATTCTCAATTGCTTTGATAGGCCTAACATTACCTTAAACACTTTCTTTACTTTTACGAATAGTGCAGATGCGGCCTAGTATGAGAAACAATCCGGGTGATCTGGGCGAGCTGCCCGAGGATTTTAAAAGGAAGGTTGGTGTGAACGGTTTTCTTGCCATCGTCCCTGACCTCTCACCCTGATTGTTCGATAACTAATAGAATTGTCGGTAATTGCCTGATACTTATGTTGATACGAATCTACAAAGTAAAGCGTAACATGACCCTAATTCGGGCCTAGTCTAACAGAAAATCAAGCGGTTATCTGAATCTGAAATGAAACGCCACATGGAAATGTAAGGAAAGGAAAAACCAGTTAATCAACGAGTACGGATGTGTGCTAACTGAGAATGGATTGCTGCGATTTTAGCCTCTGCAGACCCCCTGCAACAACAAGCATCAGAGCCACAAGAACAGGGCCAAAAGGCTGATCTAGCCATAGGGCAAACAAGAAAGCTGCAATGTAGAGGGCGGTGCCAAAACTCACACTGATCACAAGCGCCTGTTTCCAGTTTCCCGCCGAACGGAATGCCAACCATGGTGGAATAAACACCAGAGCGAAGGCAGCCATCAGACCGACTGTGGCGGTCGCGACCGCCATGGCTAATGCTGTGAGCAGATCGAATGCGAGATGCCAGCGCCATGCCGGCAGCCGATTTGCGGCATCATGTCCGGGAAAGAATCGGTTACGGACTACGATTGGCATCAGCCAATAGAATCCGGCCACTGTAGCGACCGCCAGTATCACTGCGGCTGTAAGATGCGAATAGTCCGCAAAGTAGAGTTGGCCCTCCACCATGGCGTGACCCATAACACTGCCAAGCCTGGTGTTTGCGGCAACCAACAGGGTGATGGACCAACCGGCAAGGATCATAAGTGCATAGACCGTATTGCCGCGAAAACGCCCCAGGGTCTTGATCACCGCCCCCAGGGCTGCGCCTAAAGTCGCCCCGACCACCGCGGGCAGATGGATGGCCAGCCCAACCAAGGCACTGGCGCCGGCCAGGTGAGCGAATCCGAGCGCGGCGAGCCATTCGTTGCGCAAGCGCAGCAGCACACCGACAGCTGAAAGCAAACACGCCACCAGCAAGCCACTGAAAAAAGGCACTGTGAACAGTGTGTATTCGGACATTATCGGATCACACTACCATCTATGTTGATCACCCGGTCGCAGGCTTGCCCAAGAAAAGTCTGTTCATGACTCACCAACAGTACGGCCCGTGTACCCTGCTCGGATTTCAGGATCTCCGCGAGGATTGTCTGGCCTTCCGGGTCGAGATTATTGGTGGGTTCGTCCAGCAGTACCAGATCAGCCCAGCCTCCGAGAATCGCCCAGACTGCCAGCAACTGGAATTGACCGCCACTCAAGGTATCTATCCGCTGATCCAACCAGGGAACCATGCGAGGCGATGGCGCCTCCCGATCGGCCAGGGCGAAGCGTAGATAATCGTGACCATTGAGGGGCATTTCGTCGAGCCGGACCGGCTGTTGCATTTGCCACGCCAGGGTCAGTTCCGGTCTCTGCTCGAGCTTCCCTTCGAAAATCCGCGCCCTGTTTGCCATGGCGCGCAACAAGGTCGACTTGCCACTGCCGTTGGCCCCCCACAGGCCTACCACCTCGCCGGGCCCAACGGAAAAAGACAAAGGGCCGATAACCGGCTCTGTATAGCCGGCCACCAGCCCATTGGCAACAAGCAGGGGTTGCGACGTCAACCGCCGGCCGCTATAGCGTCGACCCAGCGCTGCAAGTGCTCCAGGTAGCCATTGCCATCGGCATCGAGGGGCGGTTCGAGGGGTAGCCGGACCTGTCTCCAACTCAAGGCTTTGGCCAACGATACGGCTGCCTGATCGGGCTGGTAGGTGGTCGTCAACACCATGCCCCTCTTGCCATTCAGCTCGTTGATCAAGGTGCGAATATGCGATGCGGTGGGCGGGATCCCGGGCACCGGCTCGAGCGTCCCCCAGAAAGGCACATTGAATCGGTCAAGCAGATAGATGACGTCCTTGTGGAAAGAGACAGCGCCGGGTGGATTGTTGAGTTGTTGCTGCCAGATCCCCACCCGTTCGTCGACCTTCCGCGCAAAGGCTAGGGCACGCTCACGATAGACCTCGGCATGCTCACTGTCGAGGCTGGCCAGACGCTCCGCCAGGACCGTTGCCACCTGGGCCATGCGCACGGGATCCATGTTGACGTGCGGGTTTCCCGTGGGATGGACATCCCCCAGGGCGCGATCAGCCGTACCACCCGCATCGAGAAGGCTCACCTGGGCGGCGGCTTCGAAGTATCCCGCTTTCCCGGGCTGTATCCCGGGGTTGGTGGACTGGTTGATCGCCAACGGCAGCCAGCCGACCTCGATTTCGGCACCGATTGCAACCACAAGATCGGCACCCCGGAGCGCACGTATCATGCTGGGGCGGGCCTGCAGATGGTGCAGATCCCGGTCGGGCGGCGCAAGAATCCTCAGCTTCACCTCTTCCCCCGCGATCTCCCTCACCAGGGCTCCCATGCTGCTACTGCTTGCCACCACATCCAATGCCGCCAAAACCGAGGCGGGGAGCCAGCAGATGAGTGCTAGTGTAAAAAGTAGTCCGATCCTCTTCATCATTTCACCCCGTCAGAACTTGTGCGCCCCGTGTGACCCCATGCTCACCAGGTACTGCAGGTAGATGTAGCCGAAATCTTCGGATTCGTCGTCAATGGTGATATCCGCCTTGGCGTATTGTAGACGCATCTGCGAAAACTCGGTTGGGGTCCAGGTCAGCGCAGCCGTCCAACGGTTGGAGTCGTCCCAATCACGCAGTTCGCTGCCACTACTCTCCAGCTTGTTGGTCAGACCCACCACATCGTAGCGAAGCCCCACCTGCCAGCGCGGCGCGAAGCCATAGAGTCCCTGGATGTAGAGACCGTCCTCGGTGAATTTGCGTTCAGCACCGATGGCTGCCGGATTGGCCTGATGAAACTCTACGTTGAGGTCCTTGCGTGACGAGAGGTACTCGCCCTGCAGCTTAATGTCGCCATGACCGTACGCACCCCCGGCGCTGTACTTGTAGACCGCGTCAATGCCCCACATCATGGCATCACCCTGAAGGCTGTGCACATCGCCATCTTCCGCATCACCGTGGATCTCCTGGTGCTGATCGGCCCAGCCACCCCAGACCCCCAGCTGCAGTGCGTGATCATAGCCCAGGTCCGGCGCATACTTGAGGAAGGCAGTGTAGAGCCTTGGACCATCCTCCTCATCGTCCAGCGCCAGATCATCAACACTAAACCCGGCTTCATCGAGTTCTTCTTCCAGGTGCTCATCGATCTCGGCCAATGCCCCGAGTTTTTCCTGCTCTCCCTGGAAGACTTCAACACCGAACAGCGTGTAGTGATCCCAATCCGGCAGCCAGGTCACCTGTACGCCGGTATCACCCAAGCCGTGGTCGCCGAGCAGGTTGAGATAGGCGAGGTTTTGATCGGTGAAATCCCAGTAGTGGGGATGCTGATTGTTCATATAGCCGATATCGGAGAGAAATTTACCCACCTTGACCTTAAACCCGTTCGGCAGCGAACGGGTCTGCAACCAGGCCTCTTCGAGTTCCACATCGCCACCCGATTCGATCGCCAGCAGGGCAGTCGCATCAAAATAGCTATCGACGCTCGCCGAGAAGGCAAGCTCGGCGCTGCGAAAGTTGAATCCCTGTTCGGCACCACCGTGGGAGTGACCATGTTCTTCGTGGTCGTGCTCAGCACCATGTGCGTGGCTGATGCCATCGGCCTCGCCAAGCAATTCGGTTCCTTCGCCATCCACATCATCGTGGTAGTAATTGCCGTCGAGGATCACCGAGATCTGCGGATTGAAGGCTGAGGCAGAAGTGACCGCACCCTGACCGCTTCGACTCAGCGCCGCTTGAGATGCTGTGCTGGGCTGCTTCGCCTTGTCGGCCGTTGTCTCGGCTTTCTGCTCCGCAGCTTCAAGGCGTTGCTCGAGTGCATCGATCTTCTGTTCATACTCGTTTTTCATCTGCTCGATCAGGCGTCTGACTTCGGTCATCTCCGCACTGTCGGCAGCGATGGCCGCCGTAGGTACAACAGTCATCGCCGCAACCGCGGCACCCAGTAACGATCTTTTCATCATCAGTCTCCGGCACTTGGTGTTGAAATCAGCCCCGAAATGCGTGGTGTTGAATACAACGAGGCTTTGCGCATGTATTTTAACGTTATACTATTGCGTTATGATATAACATTCAATCCCCAATTCTAGAGTACCGGCTCGCTATGAATCAGTCTGCGACAAACCATGAAATAGTGATTTCAACGCCACCTAGATCACATGACAAAACCGGGAATCAGCCCGACGTGCTGCACCAGATTCTCTACCCGGGTGTGAACCTCTGCCTGTGGCAACGTCCCGCCCAAGAGGCGGTAACACGAGAGCTCTCTTCCCTCCAAGCATCTGACCTACCGGACGTACGTTGTATATCCTCGCTGGACGCTTTCGACGACGACGTCGCCAGGACGCTGGAGCAGCAGGGACTCGATCCATTGGCCTTCAGTCATTGGCGTAACGACTTGCGCCGGCTGGCAGATCTCTATTTCAAGCTGAGTAATGATCGCCAGGTGACATTGCGCCTGGTAACGACCGATGAGGACGATTGCCGTCGCTACCATGTGGACCGCACCCACTTGCGATTGCTCTGCACCTATCGCGGCCCTGGCACCGAGTGGTTGACCAATGAACAAGTTGACCGTTTGGCGCAAGGTACGGGGGCACCCAACGAGAAGATCATACGCTTCGGTGAGCCTTCGCGGTTTGAGCCCTTTTGGGTGGGTATTTTGAAAGGCGACGCTTATCCCGGCAACGCCGGGGCTGGCCTGGTGCATCGTTCACCAACAATCAAGTGCTTAGGCCTTACCCGTGTGTTGTTCTGTCTGGATTGCTGAGCCATGACTAAAGCCAAGCTCGCATACATCACTCCCCCTGCCCTGCCTACTTGGCGGCGTGTGACCGAGCTCGCCGATCTGGCCGAGATCTTCGATCCCGGTGTGCAGGTCTGCAGTTGGCAACGGGAGATCGATCCTGCTATCGGAACCTACTTGTCCGCACTGCATCAAGCAGGGGAAAAGCAGGTAATCAAAGCCCTGTCACCAGCCGCCAAGCCGAAGCTCGAGTCACTGCCTATTGGATCAGGGCGGGCTTTATTTATGGACGATTTGGCGTTGTTGGGCGAAATTGTCTGCGAACTTCTGGGCTGTTCTGAAGTCGGTCTGCGTCTCGCTCGCGTTGGACAGGCCATGTGCCCTGGCTGGCACCTCGACCGGGTCGGTATCCGCCTCGTCTGCACCTACCAGGGACCTGGAACAGAATGGCTGGATAACCAGAACGTCAAGCGTCACGACCTTCACGCAGACCGAATGGCAAAGGGCGCCGTTATTCAGGCCGTCCCGGGAGAGATCGTGCTGCTCAAGGGTGCCCTCTGGCAGGGCAACGACCCATTCGGTGCGGTGCATCGTTCACCAGAGCTCGCCCCCGGCGCTCCACTGCGTACAGTGGTTACCCTGGATCCACTATGGCGGGATTGACTCCGTCTTATCGAGGCGAACATCGATTTCGATAAGGAGGGTTGGTATGACGACTACATCTGAAACAGACCGCAAGCTACCTGGCGGCGTACTTTCAGGCTTCCTGGATGCCGGTCCCGAGGCATGGAAGAGACTCGACGACCCCTTCCTGAAGTGGCTTGCCGAGCAGAGCGAGGGCTGATCCTATGAACGAAAAAACCGAACGATACGCCGACGAAATGTTCCCGAGCGACTACGAGAGCTGGCGCTATTGCATTGAGGGCAAATGCGGTCAGTCCTTGACGCCCGAGTTTTTACAAGCGCGAATTGCCATTCTCGGTGATCCCCACCATGAGGAATCAAGACGTTTCGCGAGTTTGTATGGCGAGCCCTGGCGTGAGCAGGTGTTGGCGTGGTTTCAGCGCGCCGCCGACGAGGCACGATGACAGGCTTTGCCTTGAGTCGTCACGATCCGGATGCAGCGGTCCCGGCCGCTGTGTCCTCAGTATCCAACACAACGACAGGATGATGTGGCCATGAAAGACAACGAATTGGCGGTGCACGCGCAGTCCCTTGGGTCCTCCGACAGTGACCCCTCAATCGACGACGACTACATGGGGCCGCGTCAGTTGGCCTATTTCAAACAGAAGCTTCTGGACTGGCGATCAGCGTTACTCGACGAGGTCGACGCGACCCTCGCGGAGCTGCGTCACGACAGCCACCATGAGGTCGGCGATGAAGCGGACCGAGCCACCCGCGAAGCAGCCCAGACGCTTGAGTTGCGTACACGAGACCGTTACCGCAAGCTCCTGGGCAAGATCGACGCTGCCCTCAATCGCATCGACGACGGTACCTACGGTTGGTGTGAAGACACCGGCGAGCCAATTGGCGTGGCGCGGCTTGAGGCCCGCCCCGTTACGACGCTCTCTGTGGAGGCCCAGGAGCGACGAGAGCTACGCGAGCGGCAGATGGGCAAGGATCGCGACAGAAACTGAACCTGGTCTACAAGCGATGGGTGTAAAGCAGTACTACAGATGCGGCATGGCTGGATTAATGCTAGTGATGTTCCTCGGCAGCTCCTCACTACAGGCCCATCCTCACCGGCGGATCGATGTGTTCCCATGGCTCTCTGGCCGCTTAAAGCCTCATTTAGAGTCCGTCAAGACTAATTCAATGCGCCCTGTTGCGTCAGAAAAAGCGCCAATCAAGACGCTCCCCAAGGGCTCTTCCTCCGCAGCGTATTGGATTAGTGTCAACAGGCCCTGGGCTCAACCCGACTTTGAGCTTTTCGAAATGAGACAGGTTATCTTATGTTGCCCGAAATAACTATTATGTTATATTATTACAAATAATAAAAAGTTACTCATGCAGCACAAGCCAACACTCCTGCAAGCCGGTGCAAATAGTGATGATAATGAGGAGAAAAGTTGATGCAGAAATCCCTGTTGCTGCTGTTATTACTCGTACCGAGCCTAGGCAATGCCGAGCCGCTACGTGTATTCGCCAGCGTGGTACCGATCCAAACATTCGTGCAAAGAATCGGCGGGGAGCATGTGGATGCCAGAGCGATGGTGCGTCCAGGATTCGATCCTCATACCTATGATCCCACGCCGCAACAGATCAGCGCTCTGGCTGGTACGGCGTTGTATGTGCGCGCCGGTCTGCCCTTTGAAAAGGCCTGGATGGAGAGGGTCCGGTCCGCCAATCCGCAGATGCAGGTGCTCGATGCCCGCGAAGGGATCTCGTTGCGCGAGATAGAGGCGCATGGACATGACGAAGACGATGGACACGATGAGCACGACTCACATGAGAGTGTAGATGATCATGAACAAGATCCTCATGTATGGACCAGCCCACCACTGGTGAAACATATGGCCGGCAAGATTCGCCACAAGCTCATTCAGCTGGCCCCTGACCATGCGGCGAACTTCACCCGCAACCATGATGCGCTATTGGCTGAGTTGGATGCGCTAGATGCCGAATTGAATAGACTGCTTGATCCACTGGTGAACCGTAAGTTTATGGTGTTTCACCCCGCCTGGGGCTATTTTGCCGACCACTACAGACTCATCCAGGTACCGATTGAGCACGAGGGCAAGAGCCCCGGGGCGCGCACCCTGGCCGCCCTGATAGAGCAGGCGAAGCAGGAGAAAATCAAGGTGGTCTTCGTGCAGCCTCAGTTCGACAAGCGCCAGGCACGCCAGGTGGCGCAAGCCATTGGCGGTATCGTGGTGCCTGTTGATCCATTGGCTGCCGACTATGCCGACAATCTGCGTCGGGTCGGTCAGCAGTTCTCACAGGCACTCCAGCATTGAACCCGCTCATCGATATACAGGCACTGAACTTTTCCTACGGTAGCGTTGCGACGCTGTCTGGCATCGATTTGCAGGTTGCAGAGGGTGAATTTCTCGGCATTGTCGGGCCCAATGCCGGTGGCAAGAGCACCCTGCTGAAACTGATTCTCGGCCTGCTGCAGCCGCAATCCGGCACGCTTAAGGTACTCGGCCGAACGCCGAGTGCAGCCAGCAAGTTGCTTGGCTATGTACCCCAATACCCGAGTTTTCCCCGTGATTTCCCGATTACGGTGGAACAGGTTGTGCTATTGGGACGGCTGGGCAATGGGGCGAACCTATGGCCAGGTCGGGCTTCGAATGCGGATCGGACAGCAGTGAGACACGCCCTGGACGAGGTCGAGGCCGACGCCATCGCCAAACGCCAGATAGGCAGTCTATCAGGTGGCCAGCTGCAGCGTGTGTTGTTGGCCCGGGCGTTGGTGGGTGACCCACGTATCCTGATCCTCGACGAACCAACCGCCAACATCGATCAGCGTCTCGAAGGCGAGATCTTCGATCTGCTCAAGGTGATCAATGCGCGTATGACCATTCTGGTAGTCTCACACGACGTGGCCTTCATTTCGCGATACGTGAGCCGGGTTGCCTGTGTCAACAGGACCTTAATCTGCCACCGCACCGAAGCGGTAGACAGCGAAGTGATCCAGGAACTCTACGGGAAGGACGTGCGAATGATCGCGCACGGCCATTAACAGATGAGCGAATTTTTCACCGCACTCACCCAACACAGCTTCCTGCAGACCGCTGTTGCCACGGCATTGCTGGCCAGCATCGGTTGTGGGGTGATGGGCACCTATGTGGTAGTCAAGCGCATCGCTTTTCTCGCCGGCGGTATCGCCCATTCGGTACTCGGCGGCATGGGCGCAGCTGTCTATTTTGGTTTTGAGCCGCTGCACGGCGCCTTGCCTGCCGCGGTGGCGGCTGCACTGCTGATCGGCTGGGTACGATTGCATTGGCGAGCCCAAGAGGACACCCTGATCAGCGCATTGTGGGCGATTGGCATGGCGATCGGTGTCATCTTCATTGCCAAGTCACCCGGCTATCAGGCCGATCTGATGAGCTACTTGTTCGGCAATATCCTGCTGGTACCACGGGAGAGCCTGTGGTTCATGATCGGCTTGGACGTGCTGCTGCTGACGATTGTCGCGATCTATCACAGTCAGTTCCTTGCTGTCGTGTTCGATGAGGAGTTCGCCCGCTTGCGCGGTGTGCCGGTTGGCTTCTTCTATCTGCTACTGCTGGTTTTAGTCGCGGTTACGGTGGTGTTGTTGATCCAGGTTGTGGGCCTGATTCTGGTGTTGGCGCTGCTGACCCTACCTGCTGCAGTGGCAGGCCACTATGTGCATTCACTGGGTCGCATGATGCTGATCGCAACCGTACTGGGGTCGCTGCTCAGCGTTACTGGTCTGGCAGTTTCATACGGCCCCGATCTACCGGCCGGTCCAACCATCATCCTGCTTGCGGGCGGGGTCTACGTCTTTTCCGCGATATTGATGCAATTTTTAGGTCGCCGTCGTGCACAACAGGCCGCCGTGCAAGGTGCGAGGCAAGGAGAATCTGTTGAATAACAAAGTACTTCCCCAAATATTGAAACATGCTGAAGAGCTGTGTCGTGAGCGCGGCGTACGGCTAACCGAACAACGCAAGACCGTTCTTGAGCTGCTGTGCGTATCAGACAAACCACTTAGTGCATACGAGTTATTGGAGCGTATGCGCGGCGTGGTGAAGAATCCTGTGCCACCGACAGTCTACCGCGCATTGGACTTTCTACTCGAGCAGGGTTTGGTGCACAAACTCGAGAGCCTGCACGCCTATGTGGGCTGTACCCATCCGGATCATCCCCACGCCAGCCAATTCCTGATTTGTGATGACTGCGGCGAGGTTGCAGAGGTGGAAGACTCTAGTGTGGCCAAGAGCCTGCAAGCGACCGGCAAGGCGGTCGGCTTCCGTACTAAGCGTCCAGTCGTCGAATTGCTGGGAACCTGTGCCCAGTGCGTGGCAAAGCAAGACGATGAAACCTGAGCCGCACACCCAGCAAATCCTTTCGCGGTTTTACTGAACAAGGAGATACCCCGTTATGCATCTGAAACAGATCCCTTTGGCTTGCGCTCTGCTGGCTCCTCTGGCGCTTATTGCGCCCGGAGCAGTTGCGGGTGAGAAACATGAGAATGAGCACGAACATCGTCAGCAGGAGGCTCACGTACACGGCTTCGCCGCCCTCAACCTGGCCCTCGAGGGCGAGGAGGTCCACATCGAACTCGATAGTCCGGCTGCGAATATGGTCGGCTTTGAACACGCCCCATCGTCTGAGGCCGACCATGCTGCTCTGGACAGGGCCGTGGCCGCGTTGAAAAATGGCGATCAACTGTTCCGTTTCAACAAGGAAGCCGGATGCCGCATGGAAAAAGCGATGGTCACTTCTACATTACTCAAGGAAGAAGATCACGACCATGACGGTAAGCACGCGGATGATCACGATCATGAAGAGAAAGACGAACATGAACATGAAGCTCATGAACACGAGGACGAAACCCACTCGGACATCGAGGCCGTCTATCATTTCGAGTGTGATCAGCCAGCCAAGCTAACACGGCTGAGCGTCGAACTGTTCAAAGCCTTCCCTGCAACGGAAAAGCTCAACGTACAATACGTCATCGAAAGTAAGCAAGGCGCAACAGAACTTACCATACAGGACCATATTGTTAACTTCTGAGACACTGACTGGTTTTGGATCCGATAGGAACACCCCATGGGCAACGGATCCAGCTCATGCACTAGGAGCGAATGCCTGTTCATCAAGGGGCCGAGCGGCAGTGGCAAGTGCACCTTGTTGAGCCTGCTATCGGGTGTGACCACGGCCAACGCGGGAATAGTGCGTGTCATGGACCAGCTATTGGATCAACTCAACAGTGTCCAGCGGGACCACTTTCGGGCTGACCATATCGGCTACATCTTCCAGATGTTCAACCTGATCCCCTATCTCTCGGTGGTCGACAATGTCATCTTGCCATGCCGCTTCTCGGCACGCCGCCGGGCCAACGCATTGGCGCGCAGTAATAGCCTGGAGTCTGAAGCGAAACGGCTGCTGCAACATCTCGACATGGACCACCCGGATCTTCATCGCTGAGCCGTTTCGACACTCAGTGTCGGACAGCAACAGCGGGTGGCAGCCGCCCGCGCCCTGACGGGCTCGCAGGAACTGTTGATTGCAGACGAACCAACCTCGTCCCTCGACTCGAATAGACGGGAATCATTCATTCGACTGTTGTTTGACGAGTGCCGCGTGTCGGGCGCTACGCTGGTCTTCGTCAGTCATGATGCTTCCTTGCAACATCTGTTCGACCGGACCATCGATCTTGCCGAGATCAATCGCATAAACCAAGACATGGCGGAGGTCTAATCTGTGGCGATTTTTTCCATGGCTTGGCAGCGTTTGCTGAATCGTCACTTCACTGCCCTGTTGACGGTAATCTGTATAGCGTTGAGCGTAACCTTGCTGGTCGGTGTCGAGCGCTTGCGCACCGAGGCGCGTAAGAGTTTTACCAATACCTTGTCTGCAACGGATCTGATCGTCGGCGCACGCAGCGGACCGGTACACCTGCTGCTATATACGGTATTCCGCATCGGCGATGCGACCAACAACATCTCATGGAAGAGTTACCAGGATTTTGCCAAGCATCCAAAGGTGGCCTGGACGGTACCGATCTCCCTGGGCGATTCCCATCGTGGATTTCGTGTCCTGGGTACCACGGCTGCTTATTTCGAACACTACCGCTACGCCCGCGATCGTCAACTGATGATTGACGAAGGAGAGCAGTTCAGCGATCTGTATGACGCGGTGTTGGGCGCGGAGGTTGCCGACTAGCTGGGATACAAGCTCGGAGACCCGCTAGTCGTCTCCCATGGCGCGAGCGATGTAAGCTTTGCACGCCATGATGACAAACCGTTCCGCGTGGCAGGCATACTCGCTAATACCGGAACGCCGGTCGATCGTACCGTACACGTCAGTCTGGAAGCCATCGAAGCCATACATGTCGACTGGAAGAGCGGCGCCCCCATGCCTGGTTTATCGATTTCCGCGGAAAAAGCTCGCAAGATGAACCTGAAGCCGAAAGCCATAACTGCGGTGCTGGTGGGACTCAAATCCAAGATATCGACATTTCATGTACAGCGTTTCATCAATGAATATTCCGCAGAACCCTTGTCAGCCGTGCTGCCTGGTGTGGCCTTGAGTCAGTTATGGAATCTGATCGGTATTGCGGAGAAAGCCCTGGTCATGTGTTCGCGCTCATCATGGGTGAGGCCGGGTTTCTAACCCTACTCGGGGTGTTGCTGGGATTGGCCCTGCTTTATGTTTTACTCCTGCTCGGTCAACCGCTTGTCGAGAGCCGGTTCGGTATCTTCATCGAGATCGGTGGCCTGTCTCAATATGAGTGGATCCTGCTCGGTGCCGTGGTAGGCGCAGGCTTTTTGGTGGGCACTATTCCGAGTTACCAGGCCTATCGGTTATCCCTTGCCGATGGGCTGTCGATGCGGATTTAACGTCCTGTCGTGCCTCTCAAGCCTTAACTTGTATTCGACCACTTCGGTACTATGTCGTTCGCCGCTTGGATGGATCGATGGGCCAGCGAGCAGATGCCGTATAGGCGTATCTACTCAACAGTAACCGACTTCGCCAGATTCCTCGGCTGATCCACATCGGTGCCCTTCAATATCGCAACGTGATACGACAACAGCTGCAAGGGTATGGTATAGACAATCGGCGCCGTGCTGGGATAGATGTCGGACAGGGTCAGATTCTGAAAGTGGTCCAACTCGATCTTCACCTTCTGATCGCTGAACAGGAACAACTCACCACCCCTGGCACGCACTTCCTGCAGATTTGAGATGACCTTTTCCAATAGGGGATCGTCGGGCAGCGCACACACAACCGGCATCTCCGCATCCACCAATGCCAGGGGGCCATGTTTGAGTTCACCGGCGGGGTAGGCCTCGGCATGGATGTAGGAGATCTCCTTCAATTTCAAGGCACCCTCCATGGCGATGGGATAGAAACAACCCCGA
Organism: gamma proteobacterium symbiont of Ctena orbiculata; assembly: GCA_003094555.1. GTDB lineage: Bacteria > Pseudomonadota > Gammaproteobacteria > Chromatiales > Chromatiaceae > Thiodiazotropha. Next base: position 26,211 of record NATW01000107.1, on the reverse strand, counting down.
CCCAGGAAGAGGGCGTGGTGTCGATCCGCAAATGCATCGGCCATCTGCTTGATGGCGTCACTCGTCTTAAGCACCACTTCAACCTGGCGCGGCAGGGCATGCAGCTCTTCCACCAGCGCCTGCTCCCGCTCCGCACTCATGCCGCGACGCTTGGCCAAGGCGAGTACCAACAACCTCAGGGCCACCAGCTGGGTGGTGAAGGCCTTGGTGGATGCCACGCCGATCTCGGGTCCTGCACGGGTCATCAAGGCAACATTGGACTCGCGCACCAATGAGCTTTCCGGCACATTGCAGATGGTCAGGCTTCCCAGGTAACCCTGAGATTCTGCCCCACGCAGGGCGGCCAGGGTATCTGCGGTCTCGCCCGATTGGGAGATGGTTACGAACAGAGTGTCCTCCGGCACCACCACCTGTCGGTAGCGGAACTCGCTGGCCACCTCTACGCTGCAGTGAATACCCACCTCTTCCAGCCAGTAGCGGGCAACCAGACCGGCATGGTAGCTGGTGCCGCAGGCTATGATGTGTACGTTTTGAGTCTTGTCCAGGAGCTGTTTTGCTTCATAGCCGAAGGCCTCTTCCAGCAACTTGCCCTTATAGATCCGACCCTCCAGCGTCTCTGCGATAACCGCTGGCTGCTCAAAGATCTCTTTCAGCATGTAGTGGCGGTAGGGACCCTTTTCCGCACTTGTCGCAGAGATCTGAGAGGTGCGAACCTCACGTTCCACATGATGGTCCTGGTGATCGAATATCCTGACCTCATCCCTAGAGACATGGGCCAGGTCACCCTCTTCGAGAAAGATAAAGCGCTGGGTTACGGGCAACAGGGCAAATACATCCGAAGCGATGAAGTTTTCACCCACCCCGAGACCGATGACTAAGGGACTTCCGGCTCTGATGACCACCATCTGATCCGGATCATCCGGACAGACAACCGCAAGTGCATAGGCACCGACCAGCTTACTGCAGGCCTTGCGAATAGCCTTGATAAAATCGGATTCCGCTTCAAGTACATCCGCCAGTAGGTGGGCGATAACCTCGGTATCGGTTTCCGAGGTGAAGACAAAGCCCTTGGCACTCAGCTCCTGGCGCAGTTCGGCATAGTTTTCGATGATGCCGTTGTGTACGATCGCCACCCGTTCACCGCTCATATGGGGGTGGGCATTTCGCTCCGCAGGCATACCATGGGTAGCCCAGCGGGTATGGGCGATACCCAATCGGCTTGAGAGTGCGGTGCTGTCGATCAGCTCCTTGAGCACTCCGACCTTGCCTACCGAGCGGATCCGCTGAATATGCCGGCCCTCATCCAATACCGCGACACCGGCGGAGTCATAGCCCCGATACTCAAGACGCTTCAGCCCCTCCATCAGGATCGGGACAACGTCCCGTTGCGCGATTCCACCGACGATGCCACACATGATTCAAATCCCCCTGGATATTACCCTTTCGGCTTCTTAACCGGCCGCTGCCAACCTTCGATACTGACCTGTTTTACCCGGGTCAGGGTGAGTTTCTCCGCTGGCGCATCCTTGCTGATGGTAGAGCCGGCGCCGATGGTTGCACCCTCGCCCACAACCACCGGCGCGATCAATTGGGTGTCCGAACCGATGAAGGCGCGATCGCCGATCACCGTCCTGTGCTTGTTGGCACCGTCGTAGTTGCAGGTAATGGTACCCGCACCGATATTCACCTGCTCACCGACTTCGCTATCACCCACATAACTGAGATGATTGATCTTACTCCCGCGGGCTACCAGACTCTTCTTTATTTCAACGAAATTACCGATATGGACATGGTCCGCAAGCCGGCTCTCGGGCCGGACCCGGGCAAAAGGTCCGATGCGGCACTGGTTACCGATCTCGGCATCTTCCAACACACTGTTGGCGAAGACCTCCGTGCCCTCACCGATCGAGCAATCCTTGAGCAATACATTCGGGCCGATTCTCACCCCATCCGCAAGGGTGACCTTACCTTCGATGATCACATTGCAGTCGATGAATACATCCTGTCCAGTGGTCAAGCGTCCACGAATATCGAGACGCGAGGGATCTGCCAGGGTGGCGCCGTTCTGCATTAAACCCTCCGCCAGTTGACGCTGGTGGAAGCGCTCAAGATAGGCCAGTTGCTTACGGTCATTGATCCCCATGACCTCCTCTTCACAGTCTGGATGCACCGCCTGGATATTCACCCCATCCTCGACCGCCATGGCGATGATATCGGTCAGATAGTACTCCTTCTGCACATTATTGTTGTCGAGTCGCGCCAGCCACTGCTCAAGCCTTTCACGCTTGACCGCCATGATGCCGGTGTTGATCGCGGTGATCTCCCGTTCCCGCGAGGTGGCGTCTTTCTGTTCTACGATACGAAGGATCCGATCCATACCGTCGCGAACGATACGGCCATAACCCGTGGGATCGGGAAGATCGACGGTCAACAGGGCCAGATCACTGAGTCTCAGGCAACTCAACAATCCGGTCAGGGTTGAGCTGCTGATCAAGGGCACATCACCATATAGAATCAGCACCTGGTCAGACTTTTGCAACGAGGGCAGCGCCTGCATCACCGCATGACCGGTACCGAGGCGTTCACGCTGTTCCACCCAGGTCAGATCCGGGGCGGAGAGTTGGGTTGGCACCAGTTCGCCGCCATGACCATAGACAATGGTGATTTCATCGGGATTGACCGAGCGGGCCGTATCGACCACATGACCGAGCAGGGATTTACCGGCCAATTGGTGCAGAACCTTGGGTGTCCTGGAACGCATTCGCGTACCTTCTCCCGCTGCCAAAATCAGTGCACCCAGATCCATCGTTTCACCTCACTGCTATCACTTGACTCGAGGATAGCTTAATACCATTCCGCAGTACCAGCATCCAGGTAAATTAATCACACTCCCGCATTACAGATGCAATGGTTGTGTCGCTGAAACAGATTTCCGAGGAGAAGTCAGGCAGTTCGGCAGTGTCAATTAATCGTATGCGATTGACCCGGCAGTCCCACCGACATGGCATCTTCCTTGGTGGCGTCCCTGACCTCCAGGATCTTGACTTTGACCACCAGGGTCTTGCCAGCGAGGGGGTGGTTACCATCAACCGTCAACCTGCCATCCTCGATCTTGGTGACAAAAAAGCTCTTCACCTCACCGGCCTCATTCTGCATCTGTACCTCAGCACCGAGCTGGCGGAACTGCGGGGGTACATTCTCGACGTCGTCGGTAAAGGTCAGATCGGGATCATGCTCACCGAAGGCATCACTGGAAGGAATGGTAAGGGTGACTTCATCTCCCTGACACTTACCTGCCACCGCACGGTCCATGCCCCCGATCAGTTCCGTTTCGCCACCATGGATATAACTGACAGGGAGATCGCTCTGCTCCAGGGTATTGCCTTCCGGGTCACTGATGGCGTAGGTGAGGGAGACGAACTTTCCGTTCTGTATGATTTCTTTGGACATAGTGAAGTGGGCTGGGGCCTGAAAGGTCAGGCCCTCAATTTATTGTGGGGTGGTCAGCTGTGCTTGCCTTTGCGGATACGCTCGATGGCGCGCAACTGAGCTGCCGCCTCCACCAGCTCCGCCTGGGCCTTGGCATATTCGAACTCGGAAGTACGATTCGCCATGGCGTCCTCGGCCCGGCGCTTGGCCTCTTGGGCGGCCGCTTCATCCAGGTCTGCGGCGCGAATCGCGGTATCGGCGAGTACGGTGACTACGTGGGGCTGTACCTCGAGGATACCTCCCGAGACATAAAAGTGCTGCATCTCCTTGCTGTTCCCGGTATCGACCCGAACCTCACCGGGTTTCAATTGGGTCACCAGCGGGGTGTGGCGGGGGGCAATTCCCACTTCACCCATGATCGCCGGTGCATAGACCATCTCAGCCAGACCGCTGAAGATCTCACCCTCTGCGCTGACGATGTCCACATGGATTGTCATGGCCATCTGCTAACTCCCGGGCGATCAGCCCTTGCCGCCTTTTTCAACGGCCTCTTCGATGCCGCCGACCATATAGAAGGCCTGCTCGGGCAGCTGATCATACTCACCCTCCACAATCGCCTTGAAGCTAGCGATGGTGTCCTTGAGGGAGACATACTTACCCGGTGAACCGGTGAATACCTCGGCCACGAAGAAGGGCTGGGAGAGGAAACGCTGTATCTTACGTGCGCGCTGCACCACCAGTTTGTCCTCTTCGGAGAGCTCATCCATACCGAGGATCGCAATAATGTCCTTCAGCTCCTTGTAGCGCTGCAGGGTACCCTGAACCGCACGAGCCACGCTGTAATGCTCAACCCCAACCACGTTGGGATCGAGAATACGCGAAGTGGAATCGAGAGGATCCACCGCCGGGTAGATACCCAGCTCGGCAATCTGACGCGAGAGTACCAGGGTCGCATCCAAGTGAGCAAAGGTGGTAGCGGGGGAGGGATCGGTGAGATCGTCCGCCGGTACGTATACCGCCTGGAAGGAGGTGATGGAGCCGGTCTTGGTGGAGGTGATACGCTCCTGCAGCGCACCCATCTCCTCGGCCAGGGTCGGCTGGTAACCCACTGCGGAGGGCATACGACCCAGCAGCGCGGATACCTCGGTACCGGCCAGGGTGTAACGATAGATGTTATCCACGAACATCAGTACGTCACGGCCTTCGTCACGGAAGTTCTCGGCGATGGTCAGACCGGTCAGGGCCACACGCAGACGGTTGCCCGGAGGCTCGTTCATCTGACCATAGACCAGGGCTACCTTGTCGAGTACGCCACCCTCCTGCATCTCGTGGTAGAAGTCGTTACCCTCACGAGTACGCTCACCCACACCGGCGAATACGGAGAAGCCGGAGTGCTCAACCGCGATATTACGGATCAGCTCCATCAGGGTAACGGTCTTGCCCACGCCGGCGCCGCCGAACAGCCCGATCTTACCACCCTTGACGATGGGCATGATCAGATCGATAACCTTGATCCCGGTTTCGAGGATCTCGGTAGTGGCCGCCTGATCTTCCAGCTTCGGCGGCAGACGGTGAATCGGCATCAACTTGTCGGCATCCACATCGCCAGCCTCGTCCACCGGGTTGCCGAGGACGTCCATGATACGGCCCAGGGTACCCTGACCAACCGGAACACTGATTGGCGCACCCGTGGACTCCACAGTGACATTGCGCTTCAGCCCGTCGGTTGATCCCATAGCGATGGTTCTCACCACCCCGTCACCCAACTGCTGCTGAACTTCCAGCGTGAGGCCCATCTCGTCTATCTTGAGTGCCTCGTAGACCTTCGGCATCTCACCGCGTGCGAACTGTACGTCCACCACGGCACCGATGATTTCAACCACTTTGCCCGAACTCATTTCTGGTTCCTCTTGCCGCTCCAGGCGACTCTCAAAATTTAAAAACTAAAATTCTGTTGTCTCTGGCTGTCATCAGACAGCCGCCGCGCCACCGACGATCTCCGAGATCTCCTGGGTGATAGCGGCTTGACGAGCCTTGTTGTAGATCAGTTGCAACTCATTGATCAGCTCGCCCGCGTTATCCGAGGCCGCCTTCATCGCCACCATCCGAGCGGACTGCTCGCAGGCGCCGTTTTCCACCACGGCCTGGTAGACCAGTGACTCCACATAGCGGCTCAACAGGTTATCGAGTACATGCTTTGAATCAGGTTCGTAGATGTAGTCCCAATGGTACTTCAGCTCTTCTATCTCATTTGGTGGAATCGGCACCAGCTGCTCGACGGATGGGCTCTGGGTCATGGTGTTGACGAAATTGTTATAGGCGATATAGATACGATCGATCTTGCCCTCGGCATAGGCGTCCAGCATAACCTTTACCGTACCGATCAGATCCTCGATATGCGGTGCGTCACCCAAATGGGTTGCCTGACTGACAACATTGCCGCCGAAACGTCCGAAGAAACCCAGCGCCTTGTTACCAATGGTGCAAAAGTCCACTTCAGTTCCATTTTCACGCAGGGATTTCATCTCCTTGATCAAAGAGCGAAACAGATTGTTGTTCAAGCCGCCACACAATCCACGATCAGAAGAGACGATAATGTAGCCCACACGCTTCACTTCACGCTCGATCATGAAGGTATGCTTGTATTCGGGATGGGCATGGAACAGATGTCCGATAACATTCCGCATCTTATCCGCGTAGGGCCGGGTGGATGCCATTCGATTCTGCGCCTTACGCATCTTCGAGGCCGCCACCATCTCCATCGCCTTGGTGATCTTGCTGGTATTCTTGATACTCGCAATCTGTGTGCGTATCTCTTTTGCGCCTGCCATAACTCTGAACCTTATCTCGTGTTACGTACCCGGCTTACCAAGTATGGTTGGCCTTGAAGTCCTTCAGTGCATCGTGCAGGGCCTGTTCGATCTCGGCATTGTAGTCGCCGCTCTCGCTCATCTTATCCATAAGCTCCTTATGGCTACTCTTCATGTAACCCTGCAGTGAGGCTTCAAAATCAACCACTTTAGGTGCTTCCACATCATCCAGATAGCCTTCATTGGCGGCAAACAGGGAGACGGCCATACCCGCAATGGAGAGTGGCGAGTACTGGGCCTGTTTCATCAGCTCGGTCACCCGTTCACCACGCTCCAACTGTTTCCGGGTCGCCTCATCCAGATCGGATGCGAACTGGGAGAAGGCGGCCAGCTCACGATACTGGGCCAGGGCCAGTCGAACACCGCCGCCCAGCTTCTTGATGATCTTGGTCTGCGCCGCACCACCCACACGGGATACCGAGAGACCGGCGTTGATGGCCGGACGGATACCGGCGTTGAACAGATCCGCCTCGAGGAAGATCTGACCGTCGGTGATGGAGATAACGTTGGTCGGTACGAAGGCCGATACGTCACCCGCCTGGGTCTCGATGATCGGCAGGGCGGTCAGAGAACCGGTCTGGCCCTTCACCTTGCCATCGGTCATCTTCTCCACATAGTCGGCGTTGACGCGCGCGGCGCGCTCCAACAGACGGGAGTGGAGATAGAAGACGTCACCGGGATAGGCCTCACGACCTGGCGGACGACGCAGCAGCAGGGAGACCTGACGATAGGCCCAGGCCTGTTTGGTCAGATCGTCGTAGATGATCAGGGCGTCTTCGCCGATATCCCGGAAATACTCACCCATGGTGCAACCGGAGTAGGGGGCGAGGAACTGCATGGCCGCAGAGTCCGCTGCCGGCGCCGCAACGATGATGGTGTGCTCCATGGCATCGTGCTCTTCCAGCTTGCGTACCACCTGGGCGATGGTGGAGTTCTTCTGGCCCACGGCAACGTAGATACACTTAATGCCGGTGCCTTTCTGATTGATAATGGTGTCGATCGCCACCGCCGACTTACCGGTCTGGCGGTCACCGATGATCAGCTCACGCTGGCCGCGACCGATGGGCACCATGGCGTCGATCGCCTTCAGACCGGTCTGCACCGGCTGATCAACCGATTTACGCTCGATAACACCGGGCGCCACCTTCTCGATGGGTGAGGTGGTATCGGCAACGATGTCGCCTTTGCCGTCCAGGGGGTTACCCAGGGAGTCGACCACACGTCCCAGCAGACCTTCGCCCACCGGCACCTCGAGTACACGGCCGGTACATTTGACGGCGTCGCCTTCACTCAGGTGTTTGTAGTCACCCAACACCACGGCGCCGACTGAGTCGCGCTCCAGGTTGAGCGCCAGGCCGTAGGTGTTGCCGGGGAACTCCAGCATCTCGTAGGACATGGCGTCCTCGAGACCGTGGATACGGGCAATGCCGTCGGTCAGACTGATGATCGTGCCCTCGTTGCGGGCCTCGGTCTTGAGATCGAATTTTTCGATCTTGCTTTTGATCAGGTCGCTGATCTCGGATGGATTGAGTTGCATGATGGCTTCTCGCTTAGATTCCTAATTCGTTCGCCAGTTGCTGCAGTTGTCCACGGACAGAGCCGTCGATAACCATGTCGCCAGCACGGATGTGAACACCGCCGATCAGTTCGGCATCAAGTTCACTGGTGATGGTGACGTCGCGTCCCAACTTGGCCTTTAAGGCGTCGGCAATGAGTTTTTCCTGCGCTGTATCGAGGGTGAATGCGGAGGTCACGTGGACCTTGCTGATGCGCTGTTTATCCGCTTTCAGCTCTTCAAAGAGTGCGTCGATCTCTGGTAGCACACTGAGACGACCATTCTCGACCAATACCTTGATCAGATTGCCGCCCTCTTGGTCGACCTTGTCGCCCACGATCTCCAGCAGCAGTGACACCAGTGCCTCCTGCTCGACCAGTGGATTACCAACTATCGGGGCCATCTCTTCGCTCTCCACCACAGAGGTGAGAAAACTCAGCATGTCGGACCAGATATCGAGCTTGCCGCTCTCTTCAGCTCGCGCAAACACCGCTTCGGCGTAGGGGCGGGCAATAGTGGTTGCTTCACCAGCCATGATTCCGCCCTATATCTCTTTTGCCAGTTCGTTGACGATGTCTTTGTGCGCCGCTGCATTGATCTCCTTTTTTAGGATCCTCTCAGCGCCGGCCACAGCCAGTTCGCCAAGCTTCTCCCGCAGATGCTCACGGGCACGATTTGACTCCTGCTCGATCTCTGCCTGTGCGGCGGTCAGGATACGCTCGCCTTCCACGCGTGCGGTACCCTTTGACTCATCGACAATTTCGGCTGCCCGCTTCTGCGCCTGAGTCACAATCTCAGCAGCCTGAGATTTTGCTTCGTGCAGAACGTCCTTGGCCCGCTCTTTCGCAAGCTCCTGTTCGTGCTGCCCGCGTTCGGCGGCGGCCAGGCCATCGGCTATCTCTTTTTTGCGGTTCTCCAGCGCACCCATGATCGGGGTCCAGACAAATTTCATTGTGAACCACACGAACACCGCAAAAGTGAGCAGCTGACCTATTAGCGTCAGATTGATGTTCATCCCGGAATTACCTCTCGTTGGACGAGATGATAGTGAATTCGCTCAAGCCTGGATCAGGCAACAGCGAACAGTACGTACATGGCCAGACCCACGGCGATCATGGGGACGGCGTCAACCAGACCCATGACGATGAAGAACTGGGTACGCAGCATGGGGATGAGTTCAGGCTGACGTGCGGCGCCTTCGAGAAAGCGGCCGCCCAGTACGCCGATACCTACCGCGGCACCCAGGGCGCCCAGGCCCATCATGATTGCGCCGGCAATGTACAGCAGTGCTTGTTCCATTATTGGTCTCCCGTTTAATGAACTAGATAGTTAAAGGTTAAATCAGTGTTCGTGGTGTGCCATATCCAGATAGACGATTGTCAGGGTCATAAAGATGAACGCCTGCAATGTGATGATCAGGATATGGAAAATCGCCCAGCCCAGCTGGAGCACGCCACCGAACAAGCCGAGAATCAGGCCGGCATTGTACATGATGGCGATCAAAATAAAGATCATTTCACCCGCGTACATGTTACCGAACAGACGCAGGGCGAGAGAGATGGGTTTGGCGATCAGGCTGACGAATTCCAGAATGAAGTTGACCGGAATGAACAGGATGTTGACCACGGCATTACTGGAAGAGAAGGGCTGTAGTGTCAATTCGCCGGCAAAACCGCCGATGCCCTTGATCTTGATACTGTAAAAGAGAACCAAAAGGAATACACCGATAGCCATCCCGAAGGTGGCATTGGGATCAGTTGACGGAACAACCTTCATATAATGGATACCCAGCAACTTGGCTGCTTCCGGAATTAAATCCACCGGTACCAGATCCATCAGATTCTGCAGGAAGATCCAGACGAAAATGGTCAATGCAAGGGGTGCCACCAAGGAATTGCGGGCGGAAAAGGAACCGCGCACGCTGTCATCGATGAAGTCGACAATCCATTCGACGAAATTCTGCAGGCCATCGGGCACGCCGACGGTGGCCTGCTTGGCGGCCTTGCTGAAGAAATAGAGAAACAGGATGCCGAGTGCGATGGACCAGAACATGGTATCCACATGAATCGCCCAGAAGCCCATCTCCTTGGCCTCGTTGGCGGAGTGCGCCATACCCCAGCTGCCATCCGGATGCTTACCGAAGGTCAGATTTGTTAAATGATGTTTAATATATTCACCGGAGGTGAGGGCATCGCCAGCCATACTTAAACCTATGAATGCTGTCTATCTTCAATAACCAATACAATCAGTGGAACCACTACCTGGACAAACAGATAACAGCCCAATAATGCACCAATACTCAGTGGACTGATGGTGACAATTGTCAATCCGAACATCAGTCCCGTGATAATCAACTTCTGGATTTCGGCGCCAAACATGCGGCCGGCTATCTTTTGCGGATCCTGGGCGCGGTAGCGCGTGAAGGATCTCAAGGCAAAAAAGCCGTTTGCCGCCGCGGCTATCAGACCACCAATAAACCCGGAATATGCATAAGTTTTACCGAAAAACAGAAGTGCCAAACCGATCATCAGCGCCACTCCAAATTGGAGCGTCACGATGGTGCGGATCTGGCTGTTTCCGGTAAGCTGCATTCCGGTTTCCCGGTACCCTTTAAATGAGCCTAACCAGCAAGGAGGGAGGAGTATAAGGGGTCTTAGTTATAAGGTCAAAGGATAGAGACATAAATTTTTTCGTAGCAGGCGTTTTTTTCTCCAGCGGCAGCCGGACCAACCCTGGATACGGGCTGGTCGACCGTTTTCAGCCCCATTAACCCTAATTTGATTAGGGTAGATGAGTCCCGTTTCAGCGATAGCGACGGTTGGGGGATGCCCCCGGACCACCGCGTGGCCCAGGTGGGTTCTCCCAATTGGTACCCGGACCGCCTCTCGGCCCCGGCGGATTGTTGTCCCGGTCATAGCGGTAGTAGCGATTGGGCCGCTTGTAATACCACCCTGAACCCGGCCCTCCCACCCGTCCTGGCGGATTGATTCGGTAGCGATTCCACCGATCGGGTGAGGCGCCCGGCCCACCTTCAGGTCCCGGTGGGTTCTCCCAGTTGGTACCAGGCCCCCCTGCAGGCCCCGGTGGATTGTTGTCCAGATCCTTTGCCAATCCCATCTGGGCGGCAAGCATCAATAGCATGCATAACGAGACAAGCCCGAGTCTTTTGATCACTGTATTCTCCTTAATGCAGTTAAATAGCGACTGTTAATTTTCCCCTGATTCAGGTCTTAGCATAGCCAAAACCACAATACGCCACATCCTCAGTCTGGCACTCCTTGCCATAACATTTCATAGCCGACTTCGTAGGTATCGTCACAAAAATCTGCCAGGGCTGAAAACTTCTCCTTGAATAGCCGGTCTGCATGGGAGCGTTCGTGTTGCTCAAACGACTGCCAAAAAGTGACGATTACAATATCGCCCATATTCTGATTGACGCGCTTGTTCTTGTGACTGTCATCGGCACCCACTGTACCCTCCTCGGAGATAAAACCGGCATTGCTGTAAACCTGACCGCCGATGAAACCGCCATTGTCGTCACCATAATTGTTCTTTACCACATTGCACATTTCGCCAAGCACCAGTTCAACGTCCTCGACTTTGACCCCGGGTTTCAGGTCGACCACATTGAAAAGCATGACGCAACCAAACGGAATTTCAATCGGATGAAACATCTGTATGCCCCTTGTATCAGAATTATCAAATGCTCAGCATAAGCGACTCAACACCAGGAATTAACACCGCAATACAAATGTTTACTATTTTATATAAAGCCAGGTCTGTTGGCATGTCTGTGCTGGCCTCCAGTTATCGATGCATAAATAAACCACCAGCAGCGGCACATCTCGCTGGCTATAATTCCTTTAACACGACCCATTGAGGATGGGAGACCGTATCTACTAAGCCAGAGCTGTTCACGGACGGTATATTCGGAACTAAGTCAGCCACCGGAACTCAGCAGTTCCAACGAAACAACAATCTCATCGCTGACGCTATCGTCGGACCGAATACATGGGCACAACTGATCGCTTTCTTGAAAAACCTACTGGGTGTTCCGCCCGTTGGTTAGGGCCTGTTAACACTAATCCAATGCGCCCCGAAGGGCTGGGGCTGGCAAACTTGTCGGCAAGGTCGATTTTACACAGCTCATTGGCGGCAGGCCCAAAGGGATTGATATTGTGAAGGCCATCACCAGGTCGGTAAGGATAACTTCAACTACTACTCCGTGAAGTAGTGTTGCCCTTCAGTAGGGGATCAGGAGCGGTACTATCCTGAATTGCGCTTACTTTATGTGGTCGAGGATCCCTTCAAGCTCATCCAGACTGTTGTAGCCAATAACCAGTTTGCCCTTGCCTTTGCTTCCCTGTTGCAGATCGACCTTGGCCCCCAACTTCTCCGACAGGTCCGTGACCAGGCGCCGAATATCGGGATCCATCACCGGGGTTGCCCGGGAGGCTTTAGGCTTTTCCTCCTGATTCTGTAAGCGGCGTACCAGGCGTTCCGTTTCACGTACCGAGAGTCCCTGGGCAGCGACCTGATTTGCCGCCCGGGTCTGATCCTCACCCTTCAGGCCCAACAGGCATCGGGCGTGGCCCATTTCCAGGCGTCCGCTCTCCACCAGGGTCTTGACCTCTTCGTTGAGTTCCAGCAGGCGCAACAGGTTGGTCACGGTGGTGCGCGACTTACCCACCGCTTTGGCCACCTCCTGGTGGGTCAGCCCGAACTCCAGCAACAAACGGCTCAGGGCGTTCGCCTCTTCCAGGGGATTGAGATCCTCCCGCTGGATGTTCTCGATCAGCCCCATGGCCATGGCGGCCTCTTCGGTGACCTCCTTGATCACCACCGGTATCTCATCCAACCCCGCCTGCTGAGCCGCACGCCAACGCCGCTCGCCGGCGATCAATTCATAGCGCTCATTCTCCACCGGGCGTACCACAATCGGCTGAATCACGCCCTGTGCCGCAATCGAGTCGGCCAGTTCGCGCAAGCTTTCGGCATCGAACTCCCGTCTTGGCTGATAGCGGCCACGCTGGATCAGGTCAACCGGGAGTCGATGCAGATTGTCCCGGTTGCTGCTGGTTGCGGCTGTCTGTTTGCCCTCGGCCTCGGCCTGCATACCCCCCAGCAGGGCGTCGAGACCGCGACCCAATCCTCTTTTCTTTGTCGCCATATGGTTCTATCCCTCAGGCCGTTTGGGTTTGCACGTCGCGCATACGATGGCGTCTCAGCAATTCACTGGCCAGGGCCAGATAGGCGGTGGCTCCCCGTGAATGCTTGTCATACAGCAACACCGGTATGCCGTGGCTCGGCGCCTCGGCAACCCGGACGTTGCGCGGGATGATGGTGTTGAACACCGCATCCTTGAAATGGGAGAGTAGCTGTCCGGATACATCTATCGCCAGGTTGTTGCGCGGATCATGCATGGTTCGCAGAAAGCCTTCGATCTGCAGATCCTGATTGAGATGGGCGCGTATCTGTTCCACCGTGTTCATCAATGCGGTCAGCCCTTCCAAGGCATAGTACTCGGTCTGGATGGGGATCAGCACCCCGTCCGCCGCCACCAGGGCATTCAGGGTCAGCATGTTCAGCGACGGAGGGCAATCGATGAGGATGTAGTCATAACTGGGCTTTGCCGGGGCCAGTGCCAGGTCGAGTCGCTTCTCCCGCATGGAGCTGCTCATCAGGCCCACTTCCGCGGCGGTCAGGTCCGAATTCGCCGGCAGCACATCGAAATTGGAATCGGGCGCCTGCTGGATGGCTTGCCGCAGGGTTGAATCCCCCAACAACAGTTCGCAACTGGAGTGTTCCAAACCGTGTTTGTCGATACCACTGCCCATACTGGCATTGCCCTGTGGATCCATATCCACCAGCAACACCCGTTTCTTCATGGCGGCAAGCGAGGCCGCCAGGTTCACGGTGGTGGTGGTTTTGCCGACACCGCCCTTCTGATTGGCGATTGAGATGATGTAACCCATGGCGTAACTCGGCTCCGCGATAACAGGAACTGCCTATCATAACGGTAGTGTCGTTGAAGGTGGTACCCTTTCTGTCACTTTGCGTGATATCCGGCCGCTTGCTCAAGCCGTACAAGACAGCGCTCACCCACCTCGAATGGAACCTGTAACGGGATGACTTCTGCACGTACACCGGCCGGCAGATGGGCAATCTCATGCTTGGGAACACTCCCTTTCATGGCCAGGATCTCGGATCCCGGCTGGCGCAGGCCGGCACTCAGGGCAAGCATCTTGGGCAGGTCGGTAAAGGCCCTTGCAATCAAGGTTTTAAAAGGCCTGTCGGATTGATACTGCTCAACCCTGGCATGCACCGGCATGACATTGTCCAATCCCAATTCCAGTTTCACCTGACGCACAAAGCGGATCTTTTTGCTGTTACTGTCGAGCAGCACGAAATCCGTAGCGGAGCGCATGATCGCCAGGGGTATCCCCGGCACTCCAGCCCCGGTACCCATATCCAGGCAGGCCCCGCTTTGCAGGTGGGGCAACAGCGCCAGGCTGTCCAACAGATGTCGCCCAACCATCTCCAGAGGCTCGCGAACCGCGGTGAGATTGTAGGCCCGATTCCACTTCACCAGGAGCGCCAGGAAGTCCATCATCAGGCTCTGTTGTCGCCCATCGAGATCGAGTCCCAACTCGGCGGCACCCGCCAATAGTCGCTGCTTGCAGGCAGAGGCATCATAGCGATCATCAACCATCAGGCTGAACGCTTTTTCAGATGAATCAAAAGCAGGGAGATGGCCGCAGGGGTGACACCAGGAATACGTCCCGCCTGTCCCAGGGTCTGTGGCCGATGCCGCTGCAGTTTCTCCATCACCTCGGACGAGAGTCCGCGAACCGTTGCATAATCGAGTCCATCAGGCAGGATAACCGCCTCATTGGCACGCTGTTTTTCGATCTCCCCCTGCTGGCGATCGATATAACCGGCATATTTGGCCTGGACCTCGAGCTGCTCAATGACCTGCGGGTCCGTCTCTCCCGGTCCCAGTTTCGCCATCCCCATCAACTGTTGATAGGCCACATTCGGTCTGGCAAGCAGATTGATGGCACAGGCCTCTTTGGAGAGGGTGCCACCCAGAATGGCTTGTGCCTGCGCCGGCTCCACATCGTTGGGATTGAGCCAGATCCCTTTCAGGCGCTGCTGCTCCCGTTCGATCGCATCCCGTTTACGGCAGTAAAGCTCCCAGCGCCGATCGTCCACCAGACCGAGATTGCGTCCGGTTTCAGTCAGCCGCAGATCCGCATTGTCCTCCCGTAGCATCAGCCGGTACTCGGCACGGCTGGTGAACATGCGATAGGGTTCCAGGGTGCCCTGGGTTATCAGATCGTCCACCATCACTCCGAGATAGGCCTCATCCCTGCGCGGCGTCCAGGGCTGCTCCTCCCGGCACAGGAGCACCGCGTTGATCCCTGCCAGCAGGCCCTGTGCCGCCGCCTCCTCGTAACCGGTGGTGCCATTGATCTGACCGGCAAAGAATAGGCCGTGCAGAAATTTTGTCTGCAGTGAAGCCTGCAGGTCACGGGGATCGAAATAGTCATACTCGATGGCATAACCGGGGCGCGTCAAATGGGCCTTTTCGAAGCCCACCATGGAGCGCACCAACTTCAGCTGGATATCGAACGGAAGGCTGGTGGAGATACCGTTGGGATAGACTTCGTGGGTATCCAGCCCCTCGGGTTCGATAAAGATCTGGTGGGACTCCTTATCCGCAAAGCGGACGATTTTATCCTCGATGGAGGGGCAGTAACGTGGCCCGACGCCTTCGATGACACCCGTGTACATGGGCGAACGGGAGAGCCCGCCGCGGATAATTTCATGGGTCTCCCGGTTGGTATGGGTGATATGGCAGCTGACCTGCCGCGGGTGATGATCAGGGGAACCCAGAAATGAGAAGACCGGGGTGGGAGTGTCGCCGGGTTGTGCCTGCAGCCGTGTATAGTCGATGCTGCGGCCGTCGATTCTGGGCGGGGTGCCGGTCTTCAGCCGATCGACCCTAAAGGGTAACTCCCGAAGTCGCTGGGAGAGGGCATTGGCGGGTGGGTCTCCAGCGCGACCGCCTGCATAGTTGGACATGCCGATATGGATTCGACCACCGAGAAAGGTGCCGACGGTCAGCACCACCGCATTGGCGCGGAACTTCAAGCCCATCTGGGTGACGACACCGGTCACCCGCTCCTGTTCCACCAGCAGATCATCCACCGCCTGCTGAAAGATCTCCAGGTTGGGCTGATTCTCCAGGGCATGTCGAATGGCCGCTTTATAGCGTACCCGGTCTGCCTGGGCTCGGGTGGCGCGCACAGCAGCCCCTTTACGCGAGTTGAGGATGCGAAACTGAATCCCGCCGAGATCCGCCGCATGGGCCATAATTCCACCCAAGGCATCCACTTCCTTGACCAGATGGCCCTTACCTATACCCCCGATGGCGGGATTGCAGCTCATCTGACCCAGGGTTTCGATGTTATGGCTGAGCAGCAGTGTGCGTGCACCCAAGCGCGCGGCAGCCAGGGCCGCTTCGGTGCCGGCATGTCCGCCGCCCACTACAATCACATCATAACTATTGGTATAAAACATGGGTCTCTGATTAGGTGCTTTTGCAAAGATTCTTTAATGGGAATCGGTTATTTTAGCCGATTCGATGGACTCCACGGAAATCTATGAGCTCTGAATTACAAAAGATTATCGATGCCGCCGGCAATATTCTATTGGGCAAACAGGAGGTGGTTAAACTATCCCTTGCCTGTCTGCTGGCCCGGGGGCATCTTTTGATCGAGGATCTGCCCGGCGTCGGTAAGACCACCCTGGCCCATACCCTGGCCCATATGTTGGGGCTTCACTACCAACGCATCCAGTTTACCAGCGATCTTCTACCCTCGGATATCGTCGGGGTGTCGATCTTTGAGCGAAGCGAACAGCGCTTTCAGTTCCACCACGGCCCAATTTTTGCGCAACTGGTCCTGGCCGATGAGATCAACCGCGCCACACCCAAGGCGCAAAGTGCCTTGCTGGAGGCCATGGAGGAGCGCCAGGTCACCACCGATGGCGTCACCCATGGCTTGCCTGAACCCTTTTTTGTCATTGCCACGCAGAATCCCAGCCATCAGGTCGGCACCTTCCCGTTGCCGGAATCACAGCTGGACCGGTTTCTGATGCGCATACGCATCGGTTATCCCGCGAGAGAAGCTGAGAGAGAACTGCTCGGCGGCGAGGACCGGCGTCAAATGCTGAAAAAAATATCGGCCGTGATAGACAGTCAGAAACTGACCGAATATCAGCAGCGTGTTTCAGCCGTGCATGTGGCGGATGCCCTGATCGACTACTGTCAGGATATACTTTCATACAGCCGTAACTCACCAGACTACCGGCACGGTCTCTCTCCCAGGGCTGGTTTGGCGATCCTCCAGGGCGCCCGGGCCTGGGCATTGATCGAAGGCAGAAAGCTGGTGTTGCCTGAAGATCTGCAGGCGATCCTGCCCGCCACCATAGGACACCGCCTGCAGCCGGCAGGGGATAGCGCCGAGCCGCACGGGGAGAGTCTGGTGATGAATCTAATCAGTTCAGTACCTATCCCTTGAGATGGCCGCGATAACCCAGGTTCACTGGCTGAAGAACTTGCGTCGCCGCGCACGACCGGAATCCCGTGGCAGGGTGCGGATTGCAGCGCGCAGCATCTATATCCTACCAACCCGTCAGGGAATGCTGTTGGCCCTGCTGTTGCTATTGATGTTGGCTGGCGCCATCAACTATGGCAGTAACCTGGGGCACTTGATGACCTTCCTGCTCGGTGGTATCTGGCTGGTAACCATCCTTCACACCTGGCGCAATCTACTCGGTCTGTCGATCCAGCCAGGAGAGGCGGCTTCCGTTTTCGCCGGTCAGACCGCCGACTTTACTCTGCGTGTGAAGAACGACAGCACGGCCTATCGATATGGGATTGCCTTAAGGTGCAAAAAGCAGATTGCAGACACGGTCGATATCCCAGCCAACTCAATCGCTGAGCTGCACATACCCATAAAGACCGAACGGCGCGGATACCTGCAGATACCGGAAATCATCATTCATACCAGCTATCCACTCGGTCTTTTCAGGGCCTGGAGTTATGCCCAACTCGAACAATCTTGTCTGGTCTACCCCAAACCTGCCACTCAGGGCGAACCACCGACCCTGGCTGTCTACAGCCACAGCGACTCCGGCGACAGAGGCGTAGGCGCTGACGACTTCATCGGCTTGCGAAGTTATCGGCTGGGGGATTCGCCTCGGCAGATCGATTGGAAGGCCCACGCCAGAGAGCGGGGGCTGTTGAGTAAGCAATTTGGCGGTGACCGGAGCGAGCAGGTAAGTCTCGATTGGGAGCTGCTGAAGGAGCACGCGACCGAACAAAGACTCAGCCTGCTTTGCCGTTTCATTCTCCAGGCCGAAGAGCGGCAACAAAGATACAGTCTGCAGATGCCGGGGCAGAAGATACCCTCCGCTTCCGGACCTTTGCATCAGCAACGCTGTCTTTCACTGCTTGCCCGTTACGGCGATGACAATGAAACAACCGGTTGACTACTCAGTAACACCTGCTTTCATGTTAAGGCTCAGTCTGGTGATGGGCCTGGCACTGTTACCCCACTTAAGCAACATCCCCCTCAATATCTCACTCTTTTTTTTACTTTTGTTCAGTTGGCGTATCGCCAGTCTCCATTGGCACAAACTTCAACCCGGGCAGTGGCTGCTTCTGCTGGTTACATGCGTATCGATATTTGTCGTCTATTCCCGATACCAGACACTATTGGGACGGGATCCTGGGGTTGCCCTGTTGGGAATAATGCTGCTGCTGAAGGTCATGGAGACAAGAAAGCGACGGGATATCTATATCTCTGTATTCATCTCCTACTTTGTCGTTGTCACACAATTCCTATATAGCCAATCGTTAGCGTTATCCATCTATCTTGTCATCGTTGTTACCGCTCTCACTGCTCTATTGCTGGAGATAAACCGGGTCACGCCTCCACGAAATATTCTGCGCCCGTTCATAAAGACCATACAGATAACCCTGCAGGCTTTACCCATAGCGATCATCCTGTTCATCATATTTCCCCGCATCACTCAACCGCTGTGGAACTTTGCTTCTCAATCGGTCGCCAGGACAGGTCTCAGTGATAGAGTCACTCCAGGCTCGGTCAGTGAACTGGTTGAATCCTCGGAGGTGGCGTTCAGGGCACAATTCAAACAGCCTCCGCCACCACCACAGCAACGTTATTGGCGTGCTCTGGTTCTGTGGGATACGGATGGATACAGCTGGTATACAGACAAGCAACAACCGATCGGCACGGACAGCACCAAGTTGATCATTTTGGATCAGCCAATCAAGTATGAAATTTTCCTGGAGCCACATGATGAAGAGTGGCTTGTCGCCCTTGATGTTCCCCTTGAAGCACCAGCCCGAAGCAGACTGAAGCATGACTTGCAGTTAATTTACAGCACAGCAGTGACTACTCCTAAGTCTTACACTCTACACTCAGCGACCCGGTATGGTATGTCTGATCTCTCATCAATACTGCGTCAAAGAGGATTGCAGCTTGGTGAGACGGTGACGGATCAACAACGTCAACTGGTCACTCAATGGCGCACAGAAGCACAAACCGATAATCAGATAGTCGAACAGGCATTGCGCTTCTTCAACACTAACCCGTTCATCTACACACTCTCACCACCAACATATCGGAACAATCCCGTTGAAGAATTTTTATTTGAGGGTAGGGCCGGTTTCTGTGAACACTACGCCACCAGTTTCACGCAATTGATGCGCATTGCCGGCATTCCGTCACGCTTGGTACTGGGTTATCAGGGTGGCGAGTACAATCAGCTCGGAGACTACTTTATCATTCGTCAATACCATGCCCATGCCTGGTCGGAGGTGTGGCTGGAAGGAAGAGGCTGGGTAAGAATAGACCCCACCGCGGCGGTCGCCCCGGAACGCATAGAATACCCCCTACGCATGGCTTTCGGCGAAGAGGGTGCGCCGGCCATGTTCGAGATAGATGGTAGCGGTCTGGCTGCATCCATGCTACGCCAGTTCACCCATGCCCTCGATAGCGTTAATATTCAGTGGCGTCGGTGGATCATCGGTTACAGCAGGGAACATCAATTCACCCTGATGCGTAATTTTGGATTTGACGCTTATAGCAACGTCCACTGGAGTTTGATCACCGCGGGATCGGTGGCGATCGTCTTGTTGGTTGTGGTGTTGATAATCATCCGCCACGGCAGGTTGAGGCTCTCTCCCACACAACAGCTCTATCACCGTTTCTGTAAAAAGCTCTCCCGCCTGGGTATCCGGCGTAGATCCTATGAAGGCCCCAGGGATTTCGCAACCCGGGCTGCCCGTCAGCGACCGGATCTGGCCAGCCAGATCATGGCCATCATCGGCCTCTACATCAAATTGCGCTACGCCTCACAGGGAAGTGACGCTGAACAACGGCGCGCATTCGCCCGACAGGTTCGTCAGTTCCGTCCGCGACGGAGATGAAGATCTATCAGCCGTGTAAAATGGCATACAGCCTGTCTTTCAATTGTACCCGCCGTTTCTTCATCTCCTCCATATGGTAATCCGAAACCGGATTGTGCAACTCCTCAAGATTACGGATATGCGCGTCCAACCAGTCATATTCGTCCATTAGGTTATGGAAGACATCATTGCTGGCACGCAACTCCGCAATCTTGTCGGCATATTCCGGGAATTCATGTAGTAGATCATGGGATTCACCCAGCATGGTTTTACTCCTCTTATATTGTCACTCTATTGCACCACAGATAGCACTGCCTATGCCACGCCTACAATGTGCTCGGTCAAAAAAAATCGGTTTATTCAAAACTGGATCCATATCTGGCCAAGGACCTCATTTACCGATACAGAAACTACTGAAGATCCGTCCCAGAAGGTCATCCACGGTAAATTCGCCGGTAATCTCCCCCAATGACTGCTGTGCCAGGCGAAGATCTTCAGCCAACAATTCACCCGCTCTATCCCGTTGCAGACTCAACGCTCCCTGGCGTAGATGCTCGATGGCTCTCTCCAAGGCATCCAGATGGCGGCGTCTGGCGATAAAGTCCCCTTCACCCAGGTGCTGGTAACCTACACATTGTACGAGATGGGCTCTAAGCAGATCTATTCCCTCGCCTCGGGTGGCGGATAGGGCAATCTCAATCCCAGACTCATCCTCATTGTGTCGCGGTGAACTGCCTGCAATATCAATCTTGTTTCGGATCAGGGTGACTGGAACACCATCCGGTAATTGTTCTCTGTCCACGGCCAGGTGTTGCGGGTCCGTATGGTCGTCAAACACCCACAGCACCCGGTCAGCCAGCTCCATCTCCTGCTTCGCCCGGCGAATGCCCTCCGCTTCAACCGGATCATGGCTATCGCGCATACCCGCGGTATCGATAATGTGCAGGGGCATGCCCTCAATGGTGATACGTTCGCGCAACAGATCCCTGGTGGTTCCCGGGATGTCGGTGACGATGGCGGATTCGGCACCGGCCAGGGCATTCAGCAGACTCGATTTGCCGGCATTGGGCCTGCCCGCGATAACCAGGGTCAATCCATCTCTGAGCAGTCTGCCACTATGGGCACTCTGGCGTGTGGCGTTAATCTCATCGAGTATGGTGTGTAAGCGTTCACTTACCTTACTGTCCACGAGAAAATCGATCTCCTCTTCGGGAAAGTCGATGGCTGACTCGACGTAGAGGCGGAGTTCGATCAGCGCCTCCACCAGCTTATGTATCTTGTTTGAAAAAGCACCTTGCAGGGTACGGGTGGCCGATCGGGCCGCTGCTTGACTCTCCGCATCGATCAGATCCGCAATCGCTTCGGCCTGCACCAGATCTAGCTTGCCATTCAAGAAGGCCCGTTCGCTGAATTCACCAGGACGGGCCAGACGCGCCCCATGCTGAAGGATCTGCTGCAGCAGCAGATCCAAAACCACCGGGCCGCCATGGCCCTGGAGTTCCAGCACATCTTCACCGGTGAATGATTGGGGATTGGGGAAATAGATGGCCAGACCACTGTCGATGGTATTGTCATGCTGATCCCGAAAGGATCGCAGAGATGCCTGCCTGGGCGGCGGCACCGAACCCAACAACAGCTCGGCAATCCTGCCGCACTCAGGTCCGCTTATGCGAACTATGCCGACACTGCCGCGGCCTGGCGGTGTGGCGATTGCCGCGATGGTATCAAGCGGCTGCATGCTCAGGCTGAGAAATCAGCTTGCTGCTTGTTCGATCTTGCGCGTGATATACCACTGTTGAGCAATCGAAATCAGATTGTTGACCACCCAATAGAGCACCAGACCTGCCGGGAAGAAGGCAAAAAATATGGTGAACACAAACGGCAGTGTCATCATAATCTTCGCCTGCATCGGATCTGGCGGTGCCGGATTGAGCTTCTGCTGCACGAACATGGAGACACCCATGATCAATGGCAGAATGAAATAGGGATCTTTTTCCGACAGACTTTCAATCCACAGAATCCATGGGGCCTGGCGTAACTCCACACTCTCCAGCAGAACCCAGTAGAGCGCTATGAAGACAGGTATCTGAACCAGGATAGGCAGACAGCCACCAAGGGGATTGATCTTCTCCTTTTTATACAGCTCCATCATGGCAGCCTGGATACGCTGCTTGTCGTCTCCATAACGATCCTTGATCGCCTGTATCCTTGGCGTGAATTTGCGCATGTTTGCCATCGACTTATAACTGGTTTCAGACAGCTTGAAGAAGGCCGCCTTTATCAGCAGGGTGAGAATGATAATCGCCCAACCCCAGTTGCCTACCCAGTTATGGATGGTCTTCAATAGCCAGAAGATAGGCTTGGCGATCACAGTCAACCAGCCATAGTCCACCGTCAGTTCAAGGCCCTCGGCTATAACCTCCAACTGGTCCTGTAATTTCGGACCAACGTAAAGCTGGCGGGCCAGGGTCGCAGTTTCACCGGCGGTTACGGTTACAGTTGGGGAGTAGCTGCCGATCAGGTACTTTCCACCCGAGAGTGCATTGGTATAGTAGTGCTCCACCTGATCTTTGGGTGGTATCCAGGCACTCAGAAAATAGTGCTGTATCATAGCCAGCCATCCCTGATCCGTCTCGACGTTGAGCTTTTTCTTCGCCATCTCGTCAAAGTCCACCTTTTCATACTTATCCTTCGGGTTGTAGTAGACACCCCCGGTGTAGGTATAGGTGGTGAAACCATTGCCATCACTGCTTGGTTCCATCCGCTGCAGCTGTCCATAATCCCTCGCCGCCCATCCAGCAGTGGATTGGTTATCAATCAGATATGAAACATCGGAAAGGTAGCTGCCACGGCGAAATATGAACTGTTTAGTGATTTCAATGCCGTCGCCGCTAGACCATGTGAGGGGAACGATCAGCTCGTCACTCCCATCCCCCATTTTGTATTGACCCTGTTGTGCCTGGTAGATTGCCTCATGGTTGGGCGCTTTGCCCTCCTCGCTGCCGATCAGGCCGGATTGGGCAATAAAGATATCAGGTTCCCGAGGCGTCAATAGCTCAACCTTTATATCAGGCTGATCCAGGGAATCGGGATACTCAAGCAACAGCGCCTTCTGCACCGTGCCGCCCCGTGTCGATATCTCCACTTTAAGCAGATCTGTCTCGACTCTTACAATCTGCGCCTGAGCCGATCCGGCAGATGCAACAGCAGTGTCCGGACCGGCGGCAGCCGGCAGTTCAGCCTTGACCTCAACTGTCGGCACAGCTGCCGAACTCTCCACGACATCTGGAGTTACCGAAGTATCCGTTGTCTGCGGCTTGGCTTGACTCTTGGGACCATAGTCCTGCTGCCAGGCCTGATAGAGCAACAAACCAACAAAGGCGAGAACAAAAAATAGGATCAGTCTTATATTATCCATGAAACTGCTTTCTTCGGGGTTCAGGTACGGGGTCTACTCCGCCTTCATGCCAGGGATGGCAACGGGAGACACGCTTGATAGAGAGCCACAGACCTCGCACTACTCCGTGCTTTTCCAGGGCCTCCAGGGCGTAGCAGGAGCAGCTAGGATAGAAACGGCAATGTTGTCCTACAAACGGGCTCAGAATCGTTTGGTAGAGCTTGATCAGTGAAATCACGATGCGACGCATTGTTCCACCATCTTTCGCCAATGTTGTCCAAGGGAGTTCAAACACTGCCTATTCTCGGCATTTACAGCGCCATGTCTAGAGACAACCACCAGATCGCGTCCAGCCAACAGTCCCTGGTTAAGTCTGAAACTTTCCCGAATCAAGCGTTTAATGCGATTTCTATCCACGGCTCTGGGACTACTTTTTTTGGAGACCGCCAGGCCGAGTCGTGCATAGCCAAGCCGATTGGGTCTGGCAAGCACCAGAAATAACCTATCCGATGAGCGCTGCCCGTCATTAAAAACCCGACGATATTCGTCGGGCTTGAGAAGTCTGCAACGACGGGGAAAATTCCCTTCGGATGTTGGCAAGGAGCGTATGTATATTTAGAGTGCCAGGCGGGCGCGACCCTTGGCCCGGCGTGCCTTAAGCACTTTGCGGCCATTACGTGTTGCCATACGTGCGCGAAACCCATGGGTACGCGCTCTCTTCAGATTACTGGGTTGAAAGGTTCTTTTCATAGCTGTCTACCGGTAGATCCGCCAATAAATCAAAAATAATTTTTGGTCGAAAAAAAGACGCGTAGCCTAGTCCTAAACACCCTCCCCTGTCAATAGACAATCCACTTTAAAAAAGTCGACGCCTAATCCTAATCGGCTATAGATAACTGCTCCGACCAGAGGTAGACTTGACAGTTCAAAAGTGTATGGCCAGAGGGCGTTTCTGAGCCGGTTGGCTGGTTTCTAAATCGATCACAACTCATCCAACGCTGCTGGAGAGAGAACTTGAACCTTTGGCAACGATGTTCCGAACATCTTGAACAGGTGTTATCACCGCAACAGTTCAACACATGGATACGCCCACTACAAATCGTTGAAGACCAAAACCACCTGAAACTCCTGGCACCTAACCGGTTCGTTCTAGACTGGGTACGCAATCACTACTTGGACACGATTCAGGATCACCTGAATAGTTTGTGTGATGGTAATCCTCCCACCGTCAGGGTGGAGATCGGCAGCAAAAGGAGACCGGCACAAAAGCAGAATGATCTGGTTATACCAAATAAACTTTCCCAGTCAGATGATAAGACCCTCTCGATAAACAGCAATCTAAACCAAAGTTTCATTTTCGATACCTTTGTCGAGGGCAAATCTAATCAGATAGCTCGCGCTGCCTCGATGCAGATTGGTGAGAATCCCGGAAAGGCCTACAACCCACTCTTTATCTATGGTGGTGTAGGTTTGGGAAAGACTCATCTCATGCATGCAGTGGGAAATATGATGCTGAAAAAGAACCCGCAAGCACGCGTGGTTTATCTCCATTCCGAGCGATTCGTTGCCGAGATGGTAAAGGCATTACAGCACAACACCATCGAGCAATTTAAAAAACGCTATCGCTCTGTCAATGCCCTGCTCATCGATGATATTCAGTTTTTTGCAGGTAAAGAGCGTTCTCAGGAAGAATTTTTTCACACCTTCAATGCACTGTTTGAATCTCAGCAGCAGATTATTCTCTCCAGCGATCGCTTTCCAAAAGAGGTAAGCGGCCTGGAGGAGCGGCTGAAATCGCGATTCGGATGGGGTCTGACCGTGGCCATCGAACCTCCGGACCTTGAGACCCGGGTTGCCATACTGCAGAGCAAGGCGCTTCAATTGAACATTGAGTTACCCAATGAAGTTGCCTTCTTCATGGGTAAGAGAATCCGTTCCAACATCAGGGAATTGGAGGGTGCTCTGCGCAGGGTCATCGCAAACTCCACCTTCACCGGTAGAGAGATAAACCTGGACTTTGCCAAAAACGCCTTGCGTGACATGCTTGCCGCCCACGACAAACAAATCACTATTGAGAATATACAGAAGACTGTGGCGGAGTATTTTCAAATCCGTACATCTGATCTAACCTCTTCCAAGCGAAGCCGATCAATCGCACGCCCAAGACAGATTGCCATGACACTCGCCAAGGAGCTGACCAATCACAGTCTTCCGGAGATAGGCAACGCCTTCGGAGGAAGAGACCATACAACAGTTATTCACGCCAACCGCAAGGTGAAGGAACTTCGTGAGAGCGATCCGCGTATTTCAGAAGACTATTCCAATCTGTTGAGAACCCTCAGCAGTTAATGTGGATAAATTGTTGAGAAAATCAGGTAATATTGAATTGTCATTCTATCCACAATTCATCAACAGATAATCGGCAGAAAAAGAATAGATGAAATCACAAAAAAAA
>NATW01000106.1 GCA_003094555.1 gamma proteobacterium symbiont of Ctena orbiculata | reverse complement strand
GATTTCGCTGGATAGAGACTGTAACAGTGGTATTAGTCGATCTAAATTACTCGAGGCAGCAATGTAGCGTTGCCACTCTGTCAGATAACGATTTCTGCCTACGAGAGCCTCAGAATTTTTAGGATGGTTTATAATTGCGACGTCAGCTTTTGCAAGTTCATTGAATTCAATAATTACATCTGCCAGTGATTGGCCAACCAATAAGACTCCTGCATGTCTGCCCTCGTCCAATAAGGGTACCGCGACATATTGGCTGCATCGAATATTGCAATGCAGGGTGTTGAAAGGTATTTCAAGGCGATTGACTGATTTAACCAATTCCAAGAAAGAGCCATCAAGCGTGCCTGTGTGCCAGTTGAATAATAATTTGTTGTCACTACTGAAAAAGGCTGCCTCTTCAAGGCCCCAGTCTATTTCGAGCGTTGCTTGGCTGTGTTGGAAAAATCTTTGCAGTTTTTCTGTCAAGGTTGAATTTTCAGAGGTTGTTACGGCTTCTGACAGTGCAGGAATCATGAGCGCTATCTGCTCTAATCGGTAGAAGCTGGTTTCAAGAAGAGATTTGACCTGTCTGTGATGTTGGCCGAGTATCTGTCCCTGATAGGTATCGAATAGTTTGCGTTGTTGAAGATATCCCATACCTGTAAAGCCGGCATTGATAATAAACAAAACCAGGCTGAGCAGGAGTACAACCTTCCATTTGAGACTAAGGAAGTGTCGCTTGTTTGACTGGCGATTCCCGTCATCCTGTTGAAGTTTGTCGTTGCTCGATTTCATTATGACTGGTTAGAAGCTATAGGAGACAAGCAGGGAAAATAAGTTCCAATTCCGTTCTGTGCTATTAGGGTTGTTGTTTTCAAGATTGGATAGGAAGATAGTGCCCTCAACTTGGCTGAATTCTGCGCGCAGCATCAGCTGTTCGGTAGGTTCCCAGAGCACACCCAGCGTCCAAAGTTCACTGAAGAAGGTATGTGCGGGTGGGCCAAGATTAGTGCTGGATTTTTCACCATTTTTATCATCCTTGTTATAGTGGCTCTCTTCATAGCGGGTGAATAGTTCCCAATCCGCATCGAGCCGATAGTTTCCTTGAATATAATAACCATCCACGGTTGTATCTGCCACATCCATCAGGCCGCTGAAACCCTCATAATCAATTGGCTGATACATATATTCCAGGGTTAGGCTCCAAGGGCCTGTATTATATTGTGATGATAACACCCAATAGTCGATCTCAATATCTCCAGGTGTGAACAGGTCTGTTTTTGCGTCCAGAGTCAGTGCGGCATTGCTCAAGGCCAGTCTAAAACGACCTCCATCCCACTCATACAACAGTCTGCCACCAAGGGTGATGCCGTCATTATCCATTTTAGAATTCAGGGCGGGGTTTAGATAGGAGTTCTCTACATTTTCATCGATGGGGGTTTTGCCGGCGATCAAGCGTAGCTCAAACAGGTGATCCTCGATCTGAGTTTCTCCGTACAGTTGTCCCCCGTCACTGGCGAGGACCATGTTACGTACCCGGTCCCAGTAGATGGCCTGGGGCATAAAAATGCCTGGACGGGTTGCTGCCACGTCACGGGTGTCGTTATAGAATCCAAAGGTGTTTTTACTCCGACCGAGTATGAAGCCAAAACGGTTGTCTTCATCAGTTTGCAGGGTGTAATCGATATGTGCGTAATCCAGATCGAGGGAACCGTCATACATTTCGCCGGCACGACGGGAGAGTACCTGTGCAGCGACCATTAACTGGGGTGTTAAACGATAGGATGCATTGATGCCCAATTCGCGGAAATCGAAGCTGCCGTCCTCACTGTCGCCGAAAAACTGATTTTCTGTGGTCTTGACATAGGCTTGGGTCAAGAATCCATGTACTTGAAACATACTGTCAAATCCTACCTGATCGGCGGCCGACAATCCTCTGGACAACATGCAGAGTAGTGCGAACAGGCAAACAACCAGACTAGTTCTCAATACTGATGGTTCGTACATACTCATTAAAACGCCCTTCTGATAGATAACCAATCGCGCCAGGAGTGTTTGCTACCCGTTCCTGCATCTCATGCTCGGACTCCACTCTGATCGGTGCCTGACCCATACCGGAATAGATCTGCCGGTTCCAGGCGCGCCTCAGTTGATGTGGAAACAGGCCGAGTAGCTGTTTGGTGAAACGTCTGTGCAGGTCACTCTTGTCACCCAGAACAAAGACATGGATCGGTTTCCCGTCCGGCCACTGTGTCTTCCGCATACTGAATATGGAACGCAAGGTATGGCGTGAGAGTTTTTCTTGGGTGACATCTGGATTGATGACGAGGTCAACTGACTGTGCCGCTTCGCAGAAACACAACAGAAATCCGAATATAAATGCGAAGTAGGCAGTTTTCATTCTTGATTACTGGTGATTCCTTGCCTTATACCTACGGCTTGGCGGCATCCATAAATAATAACTTTAGTCCAAATTACAATTGTCTATCAGCAATTTTGTACCGCGAATCATAATACTACTTCCAGGTTGACAGAATGTAGCCACTTTTTGCCCCTCTACTGCCCCAATTTGGTGAGCAAAATGCCATCTCCATTGGCTGTAATTGGTGTCGGTAATACCAACACCGGCGCAGCACAGGAGTGGACTGATATGCCATGGAAGGCACGCTGGGCCAACATCAATAGGTGAAAAAATGAAGACAACATTCGTAGCATTGGCAATTTCATGTCTCCTGTTTCAATCTGCGCTGGCAGCGGATGAGGGGGATAAAAGGGTGGAAAAGAGTGTTATCACCGGATCCATGGTCGGGGTGCTGGTGGGTACTCTCCTAGGCGGGGCGCCTGGGGTTGTTCTGGGTCTTACCGGTGGTGCCATGATCGGCGATCTGGAAGCCCGTAAACAGGAGGTTGCTGATTTGGGGGATGAGCTGAAAGTGGTTCAGGATATGCAGCAGAGAGAACAGCTTGCGGCCGCTGAACACCAGGCCCTGTTCCAACGTCAACGCGACTTGGAATATGCCAGGGTAGAGGCCCTCCAGGAGGGGTATACCTTTTGTCTTGGATTTCGCAGTGACAGCGCTGAGATCGAAGCAGGTATCAGTGACCAACTCAAGGCCATGGTAGTCATGTTGCAGGCCTTTCCCGAATTAAAGCTACAGATTCTGGCCGCTGCGGATGTGAGGGGAAGCGACGATTACAACAACACCCTCAGCAAACGCCGTGCGGATGCAGTCGCCGATCTGCTGAAGGCCTCCGGGTTGGCGGAAGATCGGATGGAAATCCACTCCATCGGCAATGCGCAAGCACGTTATCCCGCTCATGATCCTGAGGGTCTGGCCTATGACAGAACGGTCCGACTCTCCCTGATCAAGGGGGAGGAGTCATGAAGTTCTATCGACAACCCCTGAGGGAGGAGTTTTTCTACAGCTCCCCGGAGAAACCCATCGGCAACAGTTTCCGATGGGTGGCTGTCGGATCGGAAGCAGATTCCCGCCAGACCCAGATCAGAGGGGAGGTGCGGTGTGCTGCAAAAAAGCGTAATTAAATCCTCAGAAAGGGAAGGGAGGCCGGTCTCCTTCAGCAATGGGCTCTTCATTCGTGACCTGGTGTTGACCCTGCTGGCAGCAGTGATGACCGGTGTGTCTGGTAGCATTTTATTGATTTTGCTGGTATTTGGCTGGAGTAGTGTTGAGGCTGATGGCCTTGAGCAGGAGGGTGTTGAACTGCAATTGCGATCATTGGATGGTCAGCTGCTGCAGTCGGCGCCAATGCTAAAAAGCGATATTCAGGTGGATGTCACCGGGATGCTGGCCAAGGTGCGTGTGGAGCACCTTTTCATCAATCCAAGTCAATCCTGGATGGAGGGTGTCTATCAGTTTCCTCTGCCTGGATCGTCGGCTGTGGAACGTCTCAATATGCAGATCGGTGAACGGGTGATCGAGGGGCGGATCGAAGCGAAAAAAAAGGCGCAGCAGATCTACTACAAGGCCCGGGAGCAGGGTCAGAGAGCCACTCTGATGAGTCAACAGCGAGCCAATATCTTTTCACTTTCCCTGAGCAATATCGGTCCTGGGGAGGAGATTCGTGTGGTTATCGAATTTCAACAACAGGCCCGCTACACGGAGGGTCGTTTTGAACTGCGGCTGCCGTTGGTGATCGGGCCGCGGTATATACCTGGGAATCCGCTATCCACCGCTGGATCCGTGGATCACACCCATTATGGGTGGGCCCCGGATAGTGATCAGGTGGAAGATGCGAGTCAAATCACTCCACCGGTACTGGATCCCGGTGATGGGGTGATCAATCCCGTTTCGCTCCAAGTCAGGTTAGATGCGGGTATGCCGCTGCAGACAGTTACTAGTCACTACCATCCGATGCAGGAGCGCGTGGATGGGCAGGGTGTGGTTCATCTGCGATTGACCGAAGGAGAGGTGCCGGCAGACAGGGATTTCCTATTGAGTTGGCAACCACAAGCGGATTCAATGCCAAGGAGTGTGCTCTTCACCGATCATTGGCAGGATGAGGATTATGCGCTGTTGATGTTACTGCCTCCCACTACAGAGCACTATGAATCGGGATTGAATCGGGATCTGATCTTTGTGGTCGATCATTCAGGATCGATGCACGGGGCATCCATGGATCAGGCGAAAGCGGCCCTGCGACTCTCGATTGCCCGTTTGCAGCCAACAGACCGTTTCAATCTCATCGGTTTCAATAATCGGAGCCAAATGCTGTTCCTGACACCCCAGCCGGCCAACAGGAGTAATCTGAGTCAGGCAATCCGCTTTATCGATCGGATGCAGGCAGAGGGTGGTACTGAGATGCTTTCCGCCCTGGAAAAGGCCCTGCTCAATCAGAACCATGAGACTCGACTGCGTCAGGTAGTGTTTCTCACCGATGGTAGTGTTGGCAATGAACAGGCGCTGTTTGATCTGATCCGTCAACGTTTGGGTGCCAGCCGTCTGTTTACGGTCGGTATCGGATCGGCACCGAACACGCTCTTCATGCAGCGTGCCGCGCAATATGGACGTGGCAGTTTTACCTACATCGGTGATCTAACCGAAGTGGCAAGTCGAATGCAGGCCCTGTTGGAGAAACTCGAGTACCCGGCCTTGAGTCATTTAACCCTGGAATGGCAGGGTCCGGGGGATATTGATCTTGAACCGCAACGACTCCCGGATCTCTACCTGGGTGAACCATTGATGATAGCGCTTAAGGGGAGACGGCTTGAGGGCAGTCTGGCAATCCAAGCTAGAAGAGGTGACGATATCTGGCAGCAGAACGTCCAGGTTCAGTCGACCGGGCAGGTGACGGGAGTCCATGCGCTATGGGCCAGGCGGCGAATTGCGAGCCTGCTGGCACTGCCGAAGGATGAATTGGCACAGGATAGCAAGCGCCAGAGTGTGGTCGATTTGGCTTTGAAGCATCAGCTCGTCTCCCCCTATACGAGCCTGGTGGCGGTGGAGAAAAGGGTTGTTCGACCCCATGGCGAGGGCCTGGAGGGTGGCATGATGCCGGTCAATCTTCCCGCGGGATGGCATGCCGAGTCTGTCTTCGGCCGGTTACCGCAAACGGCAACTCCAGCCCCGCTGATGTTGCTCCTGGGAAGTCTCTTGCTGCTACTTTGGATAGTGTTTACTCGATGCATGCGCGCAGGGCAGGGCTCTGCCCCTGGATGCAAATGAAAACCCTGTTCAGCAACATCCTGAGATCGCGCCATATATCACCGCTCCTGTTCTTGCTTGCCTGCTGTTTTCTCGTCCAGGGGGCTTGGATCGAAGCGAAGGCCTGGTTGGCCCAGGCATTGATTGCAACCGCTTGGAATGTAACGGCTTCACACGCAGATAACATCCAACCCTGGCCCTGGGCCGATACCTGGCCGGTTGCACGCTTAGAGGTGCCCAGGTTGGGTGTAAGGCGCTATATACTGGCGGGTGTCAGCGGTAGAACCCTGGCATTCGGCCCGGGATGGGCAATGCAGACGGCCCTGCCCGGCACCGAGGGAGCGAGTCTCATGGCCGGCCACAGAGATACTCACTTCCGCTTTCTCAAAGGGCTTCGCCAGGGAGACCGGTTGCTGCTGGATACCCCTGATAAATCCAGGGTTATGTATCGCGTGACTGCCACCGCTGTTGTCGATCAATGGCAGAGTCGGCTGATATCGGATCATGGGGAGCGGGAATTGATACTGGTGACCTGTTATCCATTTGAGGCCCTTCGACCAGGGGGGGAGTTGCGATATGTGGTGTGGGCAGAAGCTGAATCTAGACAGACATTCGGGTTAGAATCGATGTTGAACCAAACTATAATTACAAACCTGAATGAAGCCGATCCGAATATTTCGCCATCTCGTCTGTCAGCATCCCGGTTATCTGGGTGATTATCTGCAGTCTCACGCCATCCCCTGGGAGATGGTCTGCATAGATGATGATCATCCCATCCCGTTACAGACCCACGATGTCTCAGGATTGGTTTTTATGGGGGCCGGGGTCAGTGTCAATGATCAGCTGCCTTGGATGGAGGGGGAACTGCAGCTGATCCGAAAGGCAATCGATCAGGATCTGCCCGTCATGGGGATCTGTTTCGGAGCGCAACTGATGAGCCGGGCACTGGGAGGCGAGATCACCCGGGGCAAGGGGATGGAGATAGGCTGGCATCCGGTACAAACCCTGGCGGAGCATGATCATGATGGTTGGCTGGAGGGTATTCCAGAGCAATTCACAGCCTTTCACTGGCATGCGGATACCTACACACTGCCGCCACATAGTCAGCATCTGCTGCGAAGCAACTGCTTCGAACAGCAAGGATTTGTCATGGGTGACCACATCGGTATGCAGTTTCATCTAGAGATGACTCGCGAGATGGTGGAAAACTGGATTGAACGCTATGGTAGCGATCTGTTGCTCGATTCAGACTGCAGTCAATCGGCGCAAGTGATTTTGAGCGCTATCGATCAGCAGATCGAAGCCTTGCATAGGATCTCCGATCTTATTTATGGCAGATGGGTTGAGCGTGTAATCGCCAAGCAGGGAGGGTTATGAGACGACTCCTGTTACTGCTTACTCTGATGGTGGATGGGGCATGGGCAGCACAGAATGCCGAGCTCGATGCGGTGCTGGATAATTTGGGCATCCGAGTTGAACAGCGCCTGCAAGCCCGTTTTGAGCGTGTCGGCGTCGACTATCCACCACAAAGGATACAGCTGATTGCGTTCAAGGAGAGTCGGCGACTCGAGTTGTGGGCATATCAGCATAATCGATGGCGGTTTATCCACGACTATGCCATTTTTGCAGCCAGTGGAAAGGTGGGACCCAAACTGCGCGAAGGGGACAAACAGGTGCCGG
The DNA here is from genome assembly GCA_003094555.1 of gamma proteobacterium symbiont of Ctena orbiculata. Classification (GTDB taxonomy): domain Bacteria; phylum Pseudomonadota; class Gammaproteobacteria; order Chromatiales; family Chromatiaceae; genus Thiodiazotropha. The sequence goes on along the minus strand of NATW01000106.1, from coordinate 34,688 downwards.
AGGGGTTCTACCGTATCGTGGATCTCAATCCCAATAGTCATTTTCATCTCTCTATGAAACTCAATTATCCAAACGGATTTGATTGGCTGAATGCAACCAGAGAGGGTCGGGCAACACCTGGCTCAAATATTTTTATTCATGGCAGTGCATGGTCAGCGGGTTGTCTGGCAATCGGTAACCACTATATCGAAGAGCTCTTCTATCTGGCCGCTAAGGTGGGTTTGCAACGCGCTGCGGTTATGATTGTCCCTTACGACTTCCGTTATAGGGAGATTGTACCGACCCACAACGGGCCTTCCTGGTTGGGAGAGTTATATGCCTATTTGAAACTGCGTCTGGATCAATTCCCATTGGCGGACAAGGCATTCAAGTGCGCCTATGATTGCAGGGAGGCTTCAACCACAAAGCAAAGGGCGCTGCCTTAAAAAAGATGCTGTAAAAATAGAGCCCCAACCTTGTTCCAACCCATATAAATGATTGGCCTGCATGGCATGCTTGAACCATGCATGGCCAATGAGGTGGATTTATTTTAGGTTCGCCAGATAGGTTGCCACAGCATCCATGTCCTGATCGCTGAGACGTATGGCGACTCCCGACATCCAGACGTTGGTGCGCTTGCCGGTACGGTCGCGAAACTCTTTCAACATCTTAACCACATAATCGTGGCGTTGACCGGCAAGGCGGGCATAGCCTTCCTGGCCACGCCCATTGTCACCATGACATTTGACGCAGTTCTGTTTGTAGATCTTCTCACCATCGGCAAGTAGCGAGGGATTGCCACCGCCTGAGGGTTTCATCTCCATATCCGCATAGTAGAGAGCAATTTTAATCTTGTCTTCGAAGCTGAAGGTCTTGGCCAGATTACTCATTAGATAATCATTGCGTCGGCCGTCGCCAAAACGTTGGAACTGATCGACGATATAAGCTGGGTTCTGTCCGGCCAGATTGGGTGCGAGTGGTTGCACTGCGATGCCGTCATCACCATGGCAGGTATTGCAGAGGATCGTCCGCTCGCGTCCCTCGGTGATCATTTGCTGATGTAATTTACGGTTTTTTGCTATCGACTGGATACGGTTTTCCAGGTTTTTACGCAGTTTGAGATCCTCGTTCATTTCATCGGCCATAGCATTCTGGCCCATCAGCATTGAGGCAATCGCTATAAGTGTGATTGTCAACAGCCAATTTATAATCGGAACTCTGGATCGCATCTGGTTCTACCCCTGCTATGATGTGCATCTCAAATGAACATAGCGGCCAAGGTTTTTGAGACTTGATTCACATAATGTTTTTTTAGGAATCTAATGTATAGAGAGCCGGGTCGTCAATAAATAACGCTATCAGTTCACATGATCTGCAGGTGTTTTTACATATTTCCGTCGATTGGAGGCAGCAGAGTGCATTGGATTAGTGTAAACAGGCCCTAGGAGACTGCACAGCAGCCGAATATGACGAAAAAGCGAGCAAAGCGGGGTAGACGCAGATCCAATCGTAGTGGAACCCAGAGATGGAAGCGCTGGCTGTTTCTTGGCCTGGTCACCATTCTGTTGGCGTCGATTCTTTATGTCCTTTATCTCGATCAGGTGGTTCAAAGCCGTTTTCAAGGCCGTCGCTGGGATGTGCCGGCCAAGGTATATAGCCGGACCCTTGATCTCTACCCGGGTGCCAGGGTCTCCTCTATCCATCTTCAACAGACCCTCGATGGGCTTGGTTATCGTCGGGTTGAGCACCCGGATAGTCCTGGGCAGTACTCCGCCTTCCGCGGTCGTTATCTTGTACGCACCCGCCCATTTCATTTTCCCGACATCGATCGTCCCAGCGACTATCTGGAAATCGTCATGGATTCCCTGGGCGTAAGTTCGTTAAAACGGGCGGGGAACGGAGATCCGATCGGTCACTATCGTATTGAACCGAGGCTGATAGGCAGTCTTGCGTCAACCCAAGGTGAAGACCGTATTCTGCTTACCCGCGAGGAGCTTCCGGAACTGTTGGTAACGGGTTTGATCGCAGTGGAGGATCGTAATTTCTATCATCACGCCGGTATCGATCCGATGGCAATCGGGCGGGCAATCTGGGCCAATCTGGCTGCAAAACGTGTGGTACAAGGTGGCAGCACCCTGACCCAGCAGCTGGTGAAGAACTATTTCCTGAGTGCGGAACGCACCCTGTGGCGCAAAATAAATGAAATCGCCATGGCACTGATATTGGATTTGCGATACCACAAGGATGATATCCTCGAGGCCTACGCGAATGAGATCTACCTGGGTCAGCAAGGGGGCAAGGCGATTCACGGCTTTGCCCTGGCCAGCCGTTTCTACTTCAATCGTCCCCTGCATGAGCTTGACCTTCCTCGCTTGGCCCTGCTCGTCACCCTGGTTCGAGGGCCATCTGCCTATGATCCGAGACGTCATCCCGAGCCAGCGAAAAAGAGACGCGGCCTGATCCTACAGTTGATGGCTGATCAGGGTGTGATCACCCAGCAGCAGGCAGCAGCAGCACAGCAGCAGCCGCTCGGTGTGGAACAGGGTGATCTGCAAAGCTCGGGTAGTCCGGCGTTTATGGACCTGGTGAAGCGCCAGTTACGCAGAGATTATAAAGAGGAAGATTTAAGTGCCGGCGATTTAAGAATTTTCTCCACCCTAGACCCCTGGTTTCAAAGTCGCGCTGAACAGGCGCTTTCCCAGCAGTTGAATGAGTTAGAGGAGAAACAGGGTATAGATGCTGGCACATTGCAGGGTGCTATTACCCTGGCAGATAGCGAGACTGGTGAGGTGTTGGCTGTCGTGGGGGATAGAAATCCACGTTATGCGGGATTTAATCGGGCCCTGGATGCGGTACGCCCGGTGGGATCATTGATCAAACCCGCTGTCTACCTGACTGCGCTGTCTCAACCTGGAGACTTTCATCTGCTTTCTCCCCTTGAGGATGGACCTATCCAGATCAAGGGGATGAATGGTGAGATCTGGACCCCAAGGAATTATGACAATCAGAGTCATGACGGGGTGACCCTGGAGCAGGCGCTTACTGAATCGTTCAATCAGGCAACGGTCCGTCTCGGCCTCTCCGTTGGGCTTGAATCGGTGATCGATACTCTATACAAGCTGGGGATACGCCGCCCTCTCCCGGCCTATCCGTCACTGCTCCTGGGTGCTGTCTCCCTATCGCCACTCGAGATGACCCAGATGTACCAGACCCTGGCCAATGGCGGATATGGTGCCACATTGAAATCGATTCGGGATGTGACCGATGCCCAAGGAACGCCCCTCTCCCGCTATCCTCTGGCGATTGAATCAAGGGCGGATAGCCGTGCAGTCTACTTGTTACGACATGCGTTAAACGAAGTGACCCACAGTGGTACCGGCAAGGCACTTCGCTGGCTGTTGCCGGGAGAGGTGGAAGTGGCTGGGAAGACAGGGACTACGGATAAACTACGGGATAGCTGGTTTGCCGGGTTCGATCGGAAGCATATCGCCGTGGTTTGGGTAGGACGGGATGACAACGGTCCTACCGGCTTGACGGGATCCTCCGGGGCGATGCGGGTTTGGGCCAGATTGATGACTGCTATCGGGGTCTCGACACTGCAGCAGAATCGGCCGGTAGGGGTGGAAATGCAGACTATCGATCCCGCAACCGGTCTCCTGGGCGAGGGTTGTCCAGCTGCCCTTGAATATCCCTTCATCAATGGCAGCGGTCCCACATCCCGGGCACCCTGCGCCCGTTCAGGTTCACTGGTCGAAGACGGAGTTCTCTGGTTTCAACGCTTCTTTAACAGACCCTAAATCTCTACGCAGAATCGAGCGCTCGCGGTCGATATCTTCCCGCTCCGATTCTACCCATCCCGGGCGGTTGGTCGGAAGTGCGGGAAGGTTTGGGTGGCAGGAAATTAGAACATCATTCATAAAATGTTACCAAAATAAGCGTCAAGCTCTTCGGTTTAGTGCCGATAACGGGATAATCTGGAGGTATATTCGGTAATTATTGAGATATATATTTAGCGGACACTGGCTAGGAGTGCCCCTTGCAACGGACTACCAATGAATAATCGCAGAAGACACCAACGGCTGGAGATTGATCTACCGGCAAGTCTGTCTATTCAGGAGCAGCGCTTCGATGATTGCCGGATTTGTAACTTTTCCCAAGGTGGAGTCTATCTGCACTGTGGTGATGAGAGGCTGAATGAGCTACTGACCGATGGCTATATCGCCGAATCCGAGCGTCAGGAGGCTCTGCTCAGGGTTGCCTCCAACCAGGTGCGGATTCTCGTTGTCTACAAACATCAACATGGTATCGGTGGCAGCATAACTGATCCTGAGGAAGGCGAGGCGCTGTATACCTATCTTCAGGCGCAACGGGAAACCAAGAATATCGAGATGCGTTTGCCCGATAGCGCGGTAGTAACGCCAGTGATAGGGGAGCTGCAGCAGCGGTTGCTCGATTATCTCAACCCCAAGCTTGCAGCCTTTTTCCTGCAGGCCAGAGATGCCTTGCTGGCAAGCGCGAACGAGCCCCAGTTCAGTCAACAGGAATCCACGCTGATTTTGATGATGACCGCCCTGGAAAGGGAGGAAGCAGATATCAGCGCGGCATTTTTCCGCCAGGTAGAAAAGGCGTTTGATGAACTGGCCGGCCTGGCCGGCATCAACTCCACAGCATCGACAGAGGATGATCACGAGCTGGAGTTGGTGGAGAAGGTGGATATAGACCACTGGGTTGTGATTAACGATATTGCCAGGCAGATCGAGACAGATCTGGCGCGTAACCTCTATCATCTGGAAACCTCACTCACTTATCTCACAGAACATACCATCAAGGATGAGAACAATCCGCTCTCCCCGATCAGTCTGCTTAATGCCTTGAAACATGCATTGGACAGGTTCGATTTGGAAATCAACTGTTTTCACTTGATTCTGAGTGTGTTTCAAGGGACGGTACTGGATGGAATCGATAGTCTCTATGAATCGATATTGGAACTGTTCAAGCAGAAGGGAATCGACTTTACTTCTCAATACAGGGACAGTGCCAACCACAGTCATCCCACAAAAAAGATTTTCCATCCGAATGTTGGCAAGGTTCTGCAACATCTGTCCACGTTGTTTGATGTCAAGCATCATACCAATCAGGATGATGTGGGACCGGAAGTAGCCAGGATTGACAAGACCCAGGTTATAGAATCACTCAACAACCTGCCCTTGAGATTTGGCTCATCAGTCCTCAAGCAGCTCGAGCATGAGCTGGAAAACCAATCAGACATCGAGCAAAAAATCGATCCAGTGGTGAGTGCAGCGATCAGTACCGGTGAAGAACTGGTTTCTGCGCTACGTGATGATCCGCTGGTGCCGTCAGAGCTGAAAGACCTGCTCAATCGGATGGAGATTCAGATTATTCAGGAGGTGGTGAATGACCCATCGCTATTGGAGAACAGTAAACATCCTGTCAGGCGTCTGCTTGCTACCATAGAATCCCTGGCGCCTTATATCACAATAGGGAAGCAGATGTCACAATTACGTGATATGGCAAAGATTTCTCAACTGCTGGATGCCATCGACAGCAACAAGCTGAGTGCTGTATCTGAAGTGACACGTGCGCTAGAGGCCTTAAAACATACCCAGTTGGAGAATTTCCACCGCAATCGTCAGCTTGCCATAGACCACTGTGAAAAGGATGAGCAACACATTGCAGCGGAGCGTGCAGTCTCAAGCCATATACGCAGTCAACTGTTGGGTAAATCTGTATCCAATGCGGTTGCAAGATTGTTTCAATTTGGCTGGGTCAATCTGCTGGTGCAGACTTATGCGATCGAGGGTGAAGAGAGTACGGCCTGGAAGGCCTATTCCCGTGTCATCGATATAATGGGTAAGCTGTTTCTAAACTCATCAACCCCGCACGAAATGAGCGAAAACCGCATCCGTGATCTGATCTCGCTGATCAGAAAGGGATTTCGTGACTATCCCGTCTATCCAGAAGGAAGTCGAAGTTTCGCTCTCGAACTACAGACGGCACTCATAAGAGGAGGCGATGCAGCGCAACCCTTTTATGAGCAGAGGATTGAGGTTGATGATGACTATCTGGCTCAATTTTTCACCAGCAACGTTATAATTGCCGATCCTGCTGCCGAGTCAGAAATAGATGAGGCGTCCTTGGAAAGAGTCAAGGGCCTCGATATCGATACCTGGATGGTTGTGGATTCAGGTGAGCGGATGCTTTATCTGGCTTGGAAAAACAATGACTCCAACCGTTTCCTGTTTGTGGATGGTAATGGCTTGAAGGTTTTGGATATCCCTGCCGGGGAATTGGCGGAGCTTGTTGCAAGCGGTGACTACAGCGTAATGCAGGACCGGGTGCAGCCGATCGTAGACAGGGCCATCGATCGCATACTCTTGACGAGCTATAACCAGATTAAGGATGAGTCTTCCATCGATGAGCTGACCGGGCTTTTTAATCGTCGCAGATTTGAACGCTATTTGCGTGAACTGACGGTAGCAGCGGAGAACAACACTACCCAACACGTATTGATACTTCTCGATCTGGACAAGTTTAACGTGGTCAATGACCTGTGCGGTTTGGAAGGGGGTGACCAGCTGTTGCAGACAGTATCATCGATTCTCTCCAGTTACCTTACCAAAGATGGCATGGTGGCACGTATCGGAGACGATGAATTCGCACTGCTGATCAGAAATGCGGACCTGGAGCAGGGGTTCCAGAATGCTGAATCGCTGCGGCGTACGATCGAGGAGTATCGCTTCAGCTGGAATGATCGTCTGATTCCTGTCTCCGCGAGTCTCGGAGTTGTGCTGGTGGATGACCGGGTTCAGGGTAATACCAGTGATCTTTTACAGGCTGCAAAATCGGCCTGTCATATGGCCAAAGAGGGTGGTAGAAACTGCACCCGTCTCTATTCGGAGTCTGATTCGGCTTATCAGAAGCACATGCGCAATATCCAGACGATCCCAACCATTCAGGAAGCATTGGCAAACGATCGAATGGTACTTTTCGCCCAACCCATCGTTCCATTAAAACAGGATGCGGGATTGAATCCACATTATGAAATCCTACTGCGTATCATCGATGACAAGGGGCAGCCGCAATCTCCTCAGAGCTTCATCAAAATCGCAGAACAGTACGACTTGATGCGGGCCGTGGATCACTGGGTGGTAGATCACTTTTTTGATGCAATCAAGCCATTTGGTGATGGATCGTTGGGAGATGTTAGTTTTTCTGTCAATCTGTCCACCAAATCTGTTGTGGATAGCGAATTCAAGCGCTATTTGAAGCAACGTATAAACGAATCACCCATACCTACTCAACAACTTGGGTTCGAGGTCACTGAAACCGCCCTTGCCAGGGATATCAAGGATACGGTGGCATTCATGAATGATGTCAGATCGATGGGATGCTCCTGTTATCTGGACGATTTTGGATCCGGTTTTGCCTCCTTCTCGTATCTCAAGGATTTTCCAGTCAATTATGTAAAAATTGACGGCATATTCGTACGCGAAATGATTCAGAATACGGCGGATTTGGCCATGGTTATTTCAATCATGGAACTGGCGCATTTCATGGACAAGGTAGTGATTGCCGAACATGTCAGTGATGCTTCGATCGGCAAGGCGCTGAAGGAGATGGGGGTGGACTATGCTCAAGGCTTTCATTTCGGGCATCCCCGGATCTTCGCCGATATTTTACAAGATATTGTGGGAGATCGAAAACAGATCTCCAATGCCTGACCCATGCGTCCACGCCTAGGTCACTGCCATTTACCACCGGGATAGTCATCCGGGTCGTTTAAACAAGTGAGATCGGATCTCCCATACAAATAGCCTGCATGCGGAAATTGTGACCTTGTACAGGGTGAACTGACTGCCGGATAGTGGGTATGTTCGCCTGCAACAGTCACTAAGCGTTTATTGAAAGGCATCAGATAGGCTACAATCCGAGCAGAATTCCATTCCTGAATCCTGAAGGAGCAGAGGCTTGACCCTGTATGCCGCCGACAAATTGATTGCCCAGGCCAGGGTTTTGGCAGCTGAGTATCGACGTACTATGGGGAAGCCCCTGCCTGGTATCAGTAATGAAATAGCTGAATATGATGCAATGAAGCTACTTCAACTGGAACCCAAACCCCAGGGTGAGGGTGGCTACGATGCTGTCGATCCTGGTCGCGGCGGCAAGCAGATTCAGATCAAATCAAGAACCATCTTCGATGAAAGCAAGTCGGGTCAAAGGATTGGTCAGCTAAAGCTCGATAAGGATTGGGATAGCGTAGTCCTGGTACTCATGGATGAGGATTATGAACCCTATGAGATCTATGAAGCGGAACGGGGCGAGATTCTCGAATATGTGGGCAAGAGCAGCAGTAACCGGGCAAAACGCGGTGCCATGTCAGTGGCGCGATTTAAGATCATCGGCCGTCTGGCCTGGACCCGCGACAATGGCCTTGAACCCGAAGTCTGGGATAATCAGGCTGACTAGCCCCGCGTAATTGGTCGATGACAGACATAGCTGAGATCTTCGGGCCAGAAGGCTGGCTGGCAAAACGCATCGAGGGTTTTTCCTATCGACCGCAACAACAGGAGATGGCTCAGGCTGTTGGCCGGGTTATGGATCAGGGTGGTGTATTGATCTGTGAGGCGGGGACAGGTACGGGCAAGACATTTGCCTATCTGGTGCCTGCCCTGATGTCCGGGCTCAAGACAATCATCTCCACAGGTACCAAAAATCTACAGGATCAGCTGTTCCACCGGGATCTGCCCATGGTGCGGCAAAGCCTGTCGAGTCCGGTCGCAACGGCATTGTTGAAGGGGCGCGCCAACTATCTCTGCATTCATCGCCTGGAAAATACCCTGCATGAAGAGTTGCATCTCACCAAGGAGCAGGTTGGACAATTGCAAATGATCCGCGAATGGTCGACCGGGACCAAGAGTGGCGATATCGCTGAGATGAAGCAGGTACCGGAGGAGGCTGGCATCTGGCCCTTTGTCACTTCGACCACCGACAACTGCCTGGGCCAGGAGTGTTCTGCCTATAGTACCTGCCACCTGATGGAGGCGAGGAAACGCGCCCAGGAGGCGGACCTGGTGGTTATCAACCACCATCTGCTGTGTGCGGATATGGCATTGAAGGGGGAGGGATTTGGCGAGCTTCTACCCAGTGCTGACTGTTATATCCTTGATGAAGCGCATCAGTTACCCGATATAGCGGGAAATTTCTTCGGTGACAGTATCAGTGGCCGCCAGTTACTTGAACTGGCGCGGGATACCGTCACGGAGTATCACCGTGAGGCAAATGATCTCCCGGAGATTCCCGAACGTGCCGAGGGTTTGCAACAGGCAACCCGCGATATGCGTCTCGCGTTTGGCCTTGAGCAGCGGCGGGGAGCCTGGTCTGAAGTTGCCGCAAACCCTGCGGTGACCACCCGGCTTGACAGGTTGCTGGAGGCGATCGAGCAACTGGTGCAAACCCTGGGTGCCGTGGAGGGGCGGGGAAAGGGCCTGGATAGCTGCCGTGAACGGTGTGAAAGCGCACTCCAGCGGCTGCATAGTATTCAAGAGAACGACGATAGCGAATCCATTCGTTGGTTTGAAACCCACCGCCAGAGCTTTCGCTTGAATGTCACCCCATTGGAGATAGCCGGTATCTTTCAGGCTGTCATGCAGGAGCATCGTGCCTCCTGGATATTTACCTCAGCTACCCTGGCGGTGGGTGGTAGTTTCGAACATTTTTCCAAACAGCTTGGCTTATCTGAAGCAGAAACCCATTGCTGGGACAGCCCTTTTGATTATCCGCAGCAAGCGGTTTGGTATGTACCAAAGGATCTTCCGGAACCCAACAGCCCCGCGTTCAATCAGGCTGTATCCGATCTTTCGATCCCCATATTGCAGGCAAGCGGTGGTCGCGCATTTCTGTTGTATACAAGTCATAAGGCGCTGCAGGAGGCCGCTGATTATCTAAAAGAGAAGCTGAGCTATCCGATGCTGGTCCAGGGTACGGCGCCACGCACCGAATTGGTTGAACAGTTCCGCAAACTCGGGAATGCGGTGTTACTCGGTACATCCAGTTTCTGGGAGGGTATCGATGTGCGTGGAGAGGCTTTATCCTGTGTCATCATCGATAAGCTGCCATTTGCATCACCGGGGGATCCAGTGCTTCAGGCTCGAATCGATGCCCTGCGTAAGCAGGGTGGGAATCCCTTCATGGCCTATCAATTACCCCAGGCTGCTATTGCCTTGAAACAGGGCGCGGGACGTTTGATCAGAGATGAAAGGGATCGGGGGGTATTGGCTTTGTGTGATCCCAGGTTGCTAAGCAAGCCCTATGGCAAGATATTTATTCGCAGCTTGCCACCGATGACTAAAACACAGGATTTTAATGTCATAGAGCGATTTTTCTCCCTGTCTGGCGGATGAAAAAAAAGCGGGATCAACGCGTCGGGGGCACTCGTAGATCCCGCGAGGATGAAGCCAAATGTGGCTTGACATCAAAACTTGTGGTTTTCAGTTACCCAAGGCCGGTCCGTATGGTTTATCAATGATCGGGATATGGTGATCGAGCCAGTTCTTGATATAAGTCATGGTCGCCTCCTCGATATCCATCTCGCCGGCATGAAACTTATCCTGGATGTCGGTGCATGTCTTCACCAGCAGATCGTGCTCTTGACGATGACGCGCCAGTCCACTGTAACCTCGCTCTTCCATCAAGCGTTCTTCGGTTTCAAAATGTTTTACAACGAAATCAACCAGGTTATCTAAGCGATTTCCTATATCGACGCGGTCCCTGTTGACCACAGCATCATTCAGTGCATTGACGCGGTCAAACAGCTCTTTGTGTTGATTGTCACAGAGGTCGACGTTGGTGCTGTATTTTTCCTCTACCCATTGCATTAGCGACATTTATGAACTCCTTTTCGGTTTAGATGTGTCCCTGCTAATTATTTTCATATGCCGTCAGGCTTGTAAATCTGTGAACCTTCACCGCTCTCCATGAAGGCGTGTTCCCACGGTCATTGACAATTGAAATCATTGGAATTGTGATAGCGGGTAGCGTGCTTCATCGGACGCGGCACCTGGCGTGCCACAACAGCTGACGATGCTGTTTCAGGATTGGATTCTCTAGACTACCCATCTGTCACTCCTCCATGTGTTCGGTGTTGCTGGTGTGCATCACCTGCATCCTTTCAACATTCAGTCGGGGTAATAATCCCTGATGTTGGTGGGCGAATTAAATTCTTATACAAATATCTCAATTTGTAAAGTCTTTGTGTCGGTTTAAACACCGATATCGATATAGGAACGTGCCAGTTTTTGCAAGGCAATGACATAGGCGGCGGTTCGGTAATCTTCGAGTTCGGGTTTACGGCTGCGTATATCGATTATCTCTTGCAACGCCAGACGCATGCTGTCATCGAGCCCGGAACGTACCAGGTCGAGTTCATCCGCACCCCGCGACAGGTTTAATTTGATCCATTCGGGCACCTGTTTACCCGTGGTCTGCTCCAACGCATTGACCACGTGTCGGCCGCGGGACTCATCCAAGCGACGCTCGATGCGGCCGAACCGCATATGGCTGAGGTTGCGAATCCACTCGAAATAGGAGACCACCACCCCGCCTGCGTTGACATAGGCGTCAGGTAGGATGGTGATGCCCCGGTTACGCAGGATGCGGTCGGCCTCAAATGTGATGGGGCCATTGGCGGCCTCGGCGATCAATTTGGCACTGATATTCGGTGCGTTTTGTTCGTCGATCGCCCCCTCTATGGCGGCGGGGATCAGGATATCGCAATCCGCTTCCAGAAGTTTTTGACCCTCTGCGATGAACTCACCACCAGCGAATCCTTTCAATCCCCCATGGGAGCAGCGGTGGAAGTAGGCCTCTTCCACATGGATACCATCGGGATTGAAGATTGCCCCGTCCCGTTCGATGATGCCGACTATGTTGGCGCCATCCTCCTCGGATAGGAACTTGGCGGCGTGATAGCCCACATTGCCCAGTCCCTGGATGATAATGTGTTTACCCTCCAAGCCACCATCCAGGCCCGTGGCATTCAACTCCTCCTTGTGCCGGAAAAACTCCTGTAGGGCATATTTCACCCCGCGTCCGGTGGCCTCGGTGCGTCCGTTGACACCACCATGTGCCACCGGTTTTCCGGTGACACAGGCGAGGGCGTTGATCTCCTCGGGATAGAGATGCTTGTAGGTGTCGGCTATCCAGGCCATTTCCCGTTGACCTGTACCCATATCGGGGGCGGGTACATTGGTTGCCGGATTGAGAAATCCAGGTGCCGCCAGTTCCCGCGCAAAGCGACGGGTGATCTGTTTCAACTCATCCCGCGTGTAGTTGTCCGGGTTGATATAGAGCCCTCCCTTGGAGCCGCCAAAGGGGACGTCGACAATGGCGCACTTATAGGTCATCAGTGCGGCCAGGGCTTCTACCTCCTGTTGATCGACACTCTCCGAGTAGCGTAAACCGCCTTTGGCCGGCAGGCGGTGGATGCTGTGGACTGCGCGCCAGCCAGTGAAAAGCTCAATCTTGCCCCTTATTTCCACGGGGAAACTGACCTGTAGTACCGAAGTGCAGGATTTGATGGCATTGGAAATGCCGGGGTCCAGGTCCATTAAAGCCAGGGCACGATCGACCATGTGGTCAACACTTTGTCTAAATGTCAGGCCGGATGTTACTTCTGTCATAGTCTATGGCTCGCAATCAGATGGGATTACAGAAATATACTTCATGCATAGATTCACTGCTGCAACGTTCTGCCACCATCGACGGCGATAATCTGGCCGGTAATGTAAGGGGCATCACGATAGAGGAACAGCAGAGTATTGGCTATGTCCTCCGGTGTGCCCGCCCTTTTCAATGCGGTTCGCTCCACTATTTCCGCTTGTACCTGCTCGGTCAGGCCCTGTTCCGGCCAGAGTATGGCCCCTGGTGCAACGCCATTGACGCGGATTTCCGGCCCCAACTCACGTGCCAGGGATTTTACCAGCATGGCGTTGCCCGCTTTGGCGACAGAGTAGATGGGATGACCCTTGAGCGGTCGCCGGGCATGGATGTCCACCAGGTTGATGATACAGCCTTTACTCCGGTAGAGCAGCGGTGCTGCCGCCTGGGAGAGAAAAAAGGGCGCTTTGAGGTTGCTGCCGATGAGGTCCTCCCAATTTTCTGGTGTCGCTAGCTTGAGCGGGGTCGGGTAAAAACTCGAGGCATTGTTCACCAACAGGTCGAGACGCTGACATAGGGTTTCGGCTTGGCTGATCAGGTAAGCATAGCTATCCGCTTGATGCAGATCCGCCTGCAATAACCACACAGACTGAGCACGCTTCTTTTCCAGTTCACGCTTTACCTGCTCAGCCGCCTCCTTGGAGTGGCGATAGTGGAGTAAAATGTTCATTCCTTCAGCGTGCAACTGTCGGGCAATAGCGGCACCGATTCTATGTGCGGCACCGGTGATCAGCACACACTTATCAGTTAGATCGTTCCGGTTTTGCGTCATATAGGAACTCCATGGTTGAATGTCGCGTCTACTCTAACGGATTCATCAAGGTTTCAAAAACTATATGCCCGACTGTCTCAGCCAAAAATCAGTGCCGCCAGGCAGGCCCCTGCCACTGCCGGATGCCACCTCCCAGGCCATCAGTGAAAGGCTGATGCGGCAGATAAGACGCACCATCGAGAAGGCAAACGGTGCCATTCCCTTCGATCGCTTTATGCAGATGGCACTCTACGCACCGGGGCTTGGTTACTATGTGGCAGGTAGCCGTAAATTCGGTGAACAGGGTGATTTCATCACCGCCCCGGAGGTCTCCCCGCTATTTGCTCAATGCCTCGCCCATCAGATAGCACCCATATTGACGCAAGTTACAGCCGGTGACCTATTGGAGTTCGGTGCCGGCTCCGGACTGCTTGCAGCTGATCTGCTGGTGGAGTTGGAAAGGCTGGACAGACTACCCCGATACTACCAGATATTAGAGGTCAGCCCCGAACTCAGGGCGCGCCAGCTGGAGACCCTGGAAAGCCGTGCACCGCATCTGCTCACTCGGGTGAAATGGCTGGATACGATGCCAAATGGTTTTCGCGGTGTGGTAATTGCCAACGAGCTATTGGATGCGATGCCGGTGAGTCGGTTCCGCATCACTGAGGGAGGCATCGAAGAGAGCTTCGTTATCTGTGATGGTGATGGATTGAAGGAGCGTTTTGACACGCCTGTCACCCAAGGTCTCGAGTCTGCGGTTGAGGCGATTTGTCAAGAGAGTGTCGAACTCTCCACGGGTTATGTTTCTGAAATCAATCTGCGTCAGACCGCCTGGATATCGGCCCTGGCCTCGGCAATGGATCAAGGTGCCGCGATCCTGATCGATTATGGTTACAGCCATGCCGAGTACTATCATCCTCAGCGTAACCGGGGCACATTGATGTGCCACTATCACCATCGCGCGCATAGTGATCCATTTAGTCGGGTCGGGTTACAGGACATTACCAGCCATGTGGATTTCACCGCCCTCGCCCGGGCCGCGGTGGAGTCGGGATTCAGGTTGGGTGGTTATACCACCCAGGCCCATTTTCTCATTGCGAATGGCCTGGATAGTCGCTTGGCCGAATCGGACCCCAATGATCTGAGTCGACACATGTCTCTGGTTCAGGGGGTCAAACGTCTGACGTTACCATCAGAGATGGGAGAGCGCTTTAAGGTCCTGGGGCTACTCAAGGAGCTCGACATCAATCTGCAGGGTTTCAGTCTACGGGACTTTTGCGAGCGTCTGTAAAGAGCCAGGATCAGGTTAGGGGCATCGTCTGCCGAATATCTGGCAATGTATAGTTATCGGTTGGAAAGCGGTTCAATCTGCCGACTGCATCCTGGTTGTGGCTTGTTTGATTGCATCATCGATGTAGAGAATCAGAAAGTCCACGGTGTTGATACCGATAATGCGCTCAGCTGCCTCTCTGCCTTCGGCATCCAGAAACAGCAGTGTGGGCGTCACCGAGACATTGTATTGGCTGGCGAAATCCGCCGCCTCCTCCCGTTTCCCTTGTAAGCTGGTGACTGTTTCCCCAGGATCGATGGAAAGCTCTCTGATCAGTACCCGTTGCTGATACTCCAGGTCCAACAGCATGGGCTCTAGAATCTCCTCTTTCATCCGATCGCAATAGCTGCAATGGTATTGGGAGACCATTAACAGGATTGGTATCTGGTGCTGTTTGGATTGTCTGCTCAGTTGCTGAATATCTTCGAGCGGGACCAGTTTGCCCATATCGGCATGGGCCAAAGTGCCGAAGAAGAGGCAGAGGGTTAGGATTTTGACAAGATGTTTCAGGTGCGCAGCCCGATGTTGAGGCAATAGCATGGGTCTGGCTCACGGAAGTGGAGCAAATCCATTGGCTCACTTATTCAAGGGCCTGGAATGAGGCGACCAAGGATGTCCGCAGCAACTCCAGGTATTCATCCTGAGAATTATACCCCACAATAGGATCTGTCAGGGGCTTTCCATCCGGATCGAGAATCATCAGGGTAGGCACGGCATAGATATTGTAACGTCTCTTAAACTGCCGGCTACGGATGGAGTCGCCGTTGAAATCGATGATCTTGCCACTCGAATGGATATCAAATTCACGGATCAGGGGCTGGGTTTTATCGCTATTTTGGGCAAGTGGTTCAATCACTTCTTGTTTCAGCCGTTGACAGTAGCTGCAGGTATCAGCATTAAATACCACCAGGATTGGCGAGTGTCTCTCACGAGCCATGTCAGAGAGATCGGCCCAGTCGTGGGTTGTCAATGAGGGATCGGCTGAACTTATACCAATAAAGAGAAAAAGTGCTACAAAAAGGTACTGCTTAATCATCACTCGTTACTGCTCGTCAGATGATGCGTAGTAGTATATCAAATATTTCTAATATAGCAATGGATTCTCAGCACCGATTGGCTTGCTTTAACTCAGCGCAATGCAGTTTTTGTGAGCCTGATCTCAGATATGTTTCCGCCTCTCAGCGGGCATCCCCATGAAACCCAGGGGTGACCTCTTCCTGCGGGATAATTTTTAATTAATACAGATGCTTGTCAATCCAAGAAGAGATGTATGCAGGCATGCTCAGGGTCAGTGTAGCGAACAAAAGTCCCGGTTTTCGGACAACTTTGGATGCAAATCCCTCTCCTGGTGTACACTCCCAGATCTGAGGTAATGCCTTTTTCTACCCCATGACTTCCCTGTTTTTAGCGATCACACCTGAATCATTGTTACTGTTTTTGTTACTGGGCTCCCTGGTTGGCCTGGTGGCCGGTCTGTTTGGCGTCGGTGGAGGGTTGGTGATTGTGCCTGCCCTGATTTGGGGATTGCCATTGATTGATGTCTCTCCAGTCCATGTCGCCCACATTGCAGTGGGGTCATCTTTGGCCACAATCGTGATTACCTCTATCTCTTCGACGCGCGCGCACCATAAGCGGGGCGCCGTGGACTGGCGCGATTTCTGGAAACTGACGCCAGGCCTGCTCATCGGTGCCTGGCTAGGCAGTATCGTTGCCGGGATGTTGAGTGGCGACCTACTCCAAACCCTGTTTGGGATGTTTGCCATTATTGTCGGTCTGCGTATGTTTCGCAGGGGGAAGGCTCGAGGCAGCAGGCTGCATGTGACCTCTTGGATTATGCTATTGGTTGCCACACTGATTGGGGGCATATCCGCCATTGTGGGAATCGGTGGTGGCTCCATGACCGTGCCTTTCCTGCATGCCACTGGTGTCGAAATGAAACGGGCGGTTGCAACATCCTGCGCATGCGGTCTTCCGATTGCCTTATCGGGGGCAATCAGCTTTGTTGTGGTTGGATGGGGAGTCGAGGGTTTACCCCCCTTTAGCAGTGGCTATGTCTATTGGCCGGTGGTACTCATTATCATCATCACCAGCAGCCTGTTCGCACCTGCCGGTGCGGCTTTGGCGCATCGACTTCCCGAGCGGGAATTGAAGGTTGTATTTGCGTTGTTTTTGATCTTGGTTGGTACGAAATTGCTACTTGGGTGAGTTTATGCCGTGGATCAGGGTGTAGGGGGGTATCGGTATCGGCAGTTGTTTGAAATATAGGTAGGCCCCTGATTCACTGCGCATTATCATTTTGCCATTGTCGAGTAGATAGTCATACTCCTGGACCAACTCTGTTTCCGGGTCGAGCATGAGTAGCTTGTTGCCCTGGATATGGTAGCGGCCATCACGATAGACTTCCGCATTGGCATAGATCCGGAAATGGCCATACATGACCAAGACGATTTCACCGCCCCGGCCGATCCAAATGCCGTCTACGACAGATTTATAGCTATTTGGATTTGGGGGTCCCGGAGGAGGGCCTTGCATTGGCGGACCGTCATATCCAGGCGGGTAGTAGGTATAGGGGGAGTAGAGCCCCTGTTGCGGTGGCATATATCCCGGATATCCTCTACCAGGTGCGTTCCAGGGTGAACCGTTCCAACCGTACCAGCGGCTGGATGGGGATGAATTTATTTCAAAATCCCAATCCGCGTCGCCTTTGAATCGATGTGCAAGTTCTCCCATGGTATCCATCATGGCAATCATGGCCTTACTCATGATATTGGATGGAGATGTTAAAGCGTGAACCTCCAGTTGCATAATACAAAACAGTGGAATCAGCCAAATCCATGGATTGAAGGTGCTGCGTCTGATTCGATGCATGATCTGCAAGTTCCAATATGCGCCAGTTATTTGGGGGCGTGGTGATTGCTAATAATAGCCGAATAAGGGTGTATTTTTCGACTCTTCTCGAATTAATCCGGTGTTATATGACATTTGCTTCGTGGAGCTATAGAATTTGTCAGGTAAAATCCCGATCGTCATATCGATCGATAATTAGAAGTAAGGTTTGCAGGAGGGTCCTGATGAGTTCTCAAGGTGGGAGCGGCGAGGAGCGTAGAACAGTCACACGAGATCTGATTGATAAGCTGATGACTGAAAGGCAAGAGATGCTGGTTCTGTTCTGTGAGGTTGCGGGGCTCGAGCCCTATCACCGTTCCACATCACTGGACGAGCAGCTTCAATCATTCTGCCAAGTACTGGTGGATTACACGGCTTTTGGTCATTTCGAGGTTTTCGGGCGAATCAGCAATGGCAGTGAGCGTCGTAGCGGTGTCATCAAGGTAGCGGAAAAAATCTACCCTGAATTTGTCAAAGCGAGCGAAGTGGCGGTGAATTTCAATGACAAATATGATCTTTCCGACCATCAGCTGGTGTTAGATCATTTGGCGGAAGATCTCTCCCAACTTGGTGAGGAGTTGGCAGTACGTATCGAACTGGAAGATCAACTGCTATCCGCCATGTTGGACAGGTAGGCGGGTTAGTTCTCAATTCTGTCCTAATTTCTTTTAATTCGATCACAAATCTTGATCTTTGTGATCGGGGATTACCCTAAAGAGTTTAACTGTGCCAGATCATCATCTAGACTCAAATAGTGTAACATCCTGAGTTACAAATGACTTTTTGGAAATCAATCAGTAGTTTAACCCGGAACCTTATTGCAGTTTGGAGAAGGTGACGACGCTGATGGTCACTATGTTGATGGTCACTTTATATGGTTACAAAGGTCAGCAGACTATTGCATATTCAACCAGATGTTGGAGAGTTCCTAGCGCCGCTACGAAACGGTGCCGCGCCAGATTGTCAGCTGGATCTATTCCAGATAGGTATAGATAACCATCACATCGATGTCGCATTAAGTCATCAATTTCGCTCCACCCTGTCCAATTTCGTCAAAAAGATCGTCTATGAAGAGTTAACCAAGCATGGCTGGGTGCAAATTGATGCCCCGCCTTCGGGAAGCGATGTGGAGAACTTCAAGTCGATCTATCGGAGCATGATGCAAGGTGCTCTGGAGCAAGTTCACCAAGATGCTGCGGTTAAGGATCTTTTGCAATTGCTGCACCTGGTGATCCTGAAACTGTTGCTGGAATCACCAGTTGCAGTGGTTGCAGAGTTACGCAATAAACTCGACCAGGATGGTAATCTGCCGATCGGCTCAAGCAGTGGACGTGCCTTGGAACTACATGAGAGGATCGTAACCTTGGCGCGACTGGAGCCGGGTATTCGCTATCTCACCCTGCGCAGACTCTTCAAGATAGTGCAGCGCCTAGAGTCGAAGGAGTTGCGTAAGCTGAGAAAATCTGTGGTGGGAAGTTCCTGGTCCCTCTCCAAGCAGCTTCTGTTCAACCCCTTGCTGCATCTGCCCAACCTTTCCAGTGAAGAGTACATCATGAATCACTATCCCCTGTTGTGTGTGGATCGAGATCATGACGACCACTTCGATATCACCAATAGGATTGTTACCAGTACCTATGGTGACTATCTTCCTAGTTGGGCACAGGCACCGGTTAGACATGATATGAATGGCGATGGTGTGGCAGATGGTCATGGTTTCCAGATACGTAACCGTGAACTGCATAGTGGATTTTCAGAATTTCTTGATGGACAGCGAATATTGGAGAGGAGTCTATCAGAATCGGAATTCAAACAGATCAAAGTCTGCTGGGTGGATGTACCCAGAAATATTGACCTCTTATTGCAGCGTCCTTCTGAAGAGAGCGGTGGATGGTTTTCACGTTCCAAGAGTGACGATCATAAGTCATCTTGGAAAAATCCTGATTGCGATAATTACCGCAGAGAGCTTCAGTCGCAGCTATTGAAAAGGCTTGATAGAGCCGGCTTGGTGTCACGTGCCATTGCCGCCTATCGCACACCAAGGCTCTATCGACAGCTGAATGAACAGGTGTCGATCAAAGATATCTATCGTTTTCTTTGCGGTGATCTACCCCGCCGGGCTTTGGTAAAACGTCTGGCGTCCATGCCCGATAAGGGCAATGAGGCGCTCAAGGCATTGGATGTTGTGCTAAGTTACATCCGTCGTATGCCGGCGAATAAACTGCAGGACTATGCGATTCGTTACGTGAAGGATTTCCTTATATTTCGACGTGACCTCAAGTTGGCCTATTACACCTACCAGCAGATGAGCCGGTTACGGGTTTTACAGGATGCTGAGAGTGTCAAACTTTCCCGTGACAACGGCAGTCTTTACGAATTTCGCCTTGGTCGTGACCCTGACAGCCAGGAGCAGGTCAAGTCACATGTCATATTGAAGGCTGATATCAGAGGATCCACTGAGATTACCCGTCAACTGATGGAGAAAAAGCTCAATCCTGCAACCCATTTCAGCATGAACTTTTTCGGACCGATCACAAAATTATTGGAACGTTTTGGTGCGCAAAAGGTGTTCGTGGAAGGTGATGCACTGATCCTGACAGTCATGGAGACAGGCGGTGCCATGACTCAGGCATTGACGGTAGCCAACGCCTGTGGCCTGGCACGTAAAATCCTTTCGGTCATGGAGGCACAAAATAGTCAAAATAGGGCACATAACCTACCAAAGTTGGAGCTCGGGCTAGGCATCGCCTTCACAAATGATACGCCAGCATATCTCTATGATGAGCAACAGAAGATCATGATCTCTCCTGCTATCAACGAGGCAGACAGGCTCTCTTCTTGCTCCGCGGAATTGCGTCATGACACGAGTTGGCGAAGAAGTAAGCGTCATCGCGTAGAGGTCTTGCAGGAATCTAACCAGAATAGCAACGTAAAGACTCCCAATCGTCTTCGGTTCAACATCAATGGTATCGAGTTGACCGAGACCGCATTCTTAAAACTTAAGACCGAAATGGTGTTGCACAAGTTGAAGATTCATAGCCGTTCCGGGGAGTCACACTACTATCATGCCGGACGATTTGTCGACAGGCGGGGAAGTTCTCATTGGTTGGTTGTGCGCCAGGGTGCAATAAAGAATTGGAATGCGGGTAGGGTTGTGGAAAACAAAGATAATTTGGAAGACTACTTCTATGAGATCATCACTGATACGAATCTGATCGGACGGGTTAAGGATAAACTGCATTCCCGGGGTTCGCGTAAAAAGCAAACCGATGATGTAGAAGGGGATTCACCCCTGTCTCTTGAATCAGACGTCTGATGCAGATCCTTTATTATTAAGTACTGGTTTAGGCGCCTTGATGGGCCTCAACCACTCGACTGGAAGGGTTATCGGCAAATCGCCTAAACGGTAGCTGTAGATCACGGTATAGGCAAGCACACGTTTGAGATACTCTCTGGTCTCTCTGAAGGGTATGGTCTCAATCCAGATATCGCTCGCTTGAGACTGCTCAGGTAGCCAGCTGCGTACTCTGTGCGGACCTGCATTATAGGCTGCTGTGGCAAGCACAGGGCTCTCTTGCAGTTGGCGGTAGACCTTATTCAGATAGCCTGCGCCCAGTTTGATATTCACCTCTGGTTGATAGAGATCCTCGAGCTTGACGGGTGACTGTTTCAGTTCTTTCGCAACCTGTTTTGCTGTTTTCGGCATCAATTGCATCAGCCCACGAGCACCCGCAGATGACTTGGCATCGCTCATGAAGGCGCTCTCCTGGCGTAGGATGGCGTATATCCAGGCAATATCGATACCGTGATCCCTGGCCTGATCGGTGATTGCTTGTTTGTGGGCCAGCGGGAATCTCAATTCCAGGTCATTCCATTGCCGCAAGCGGGCGAGGGTCAAGATACTTTGAGATGGCCATTCCCATTGTTGGGCAAGACGTGCGGCCGCTTTCAGTTCCTCCTGCCCGGCGCCAACCAGTGCGAGATTCCACTCCTGGCGAGCCAGCAGGGGACGATCCAGCTTTATCAGTTCAAGGGCGCGTTTGAGTCCGGGGCGCTTTGCCAATGTCTCCACAAGCTGTTGATCAGCCTGCAACGCCATGTGAGCCAGGTTTGGTTTATCACCAAGACGCTGCGCAGCCAGGAAACCGTAATAGCTGCGCTCCTTTGCGAGAGACTGTAACAGTTTCCTACCCTCCAGCTTTCGACCCAGTTCAATGAGTGCCCGGGAGTGCCAGTAACGCCACTGCTCCTGTTTTTGCTCCTCCGGGGATAGGGCTTTAATAGTCTGTAATGCCCACTGCCAGTCGTTTTCCTGGAGAGCCGCCTGGAGCCGCTTTTCCGATAGTTTCGTATCGAGATGTAGGTGGCTGGGGAGCAGTGTAATGAGCCGTTGGTTTATCTTTTTATCCGGGTCTCGAGCCAGCCGGCTTGCCAAGGCATAGACTATTTTGCGTTGTTGGTAGTCGGAAATAATGGCCTGATTATGGAATTTCTCCCATGCGATGAAGGCGGCGTCAAGGTCTCTCCAGGCTAGCCTGCGGATCGCTTGGGTGACCATCTCGTCTCGCATCGAATGGTTATTTTTGAGCAGTGTCACCACCTGCGCCGGGTGGTGATAGAGTTTCAACCAGCGATCAACCATGTCTGCATCTGAAGCTGCGAGATGGCGTTTGAGATAGCGGGCAAGGCGTGTTTGACCTGCGGACATGGCCAGATTGATTCGTTTCCAAACCAGCGCTGTAGTGAGATTCCCAGCGGCTTTCCAGGCCTTGAAGACAGGGTCGCAAGCCCTTGGTTGCGAACGACCAGTCAGCCAGATTGGTTCAACGGCTCTGAATGCCTCATCCTCGTTACCCGTCTCTATCATTGCCTGAAGGCGGTTGCATTGCTGTTCTGTATTGCCCCCCTCGCGGGAAAATTCGAGATAACTGGCCCATAGTTCCTCTTTCGCCAACAGTGCCAGCCAGTGTCTCCTCAACTTGTGCGTGAGTGGTGTACCCTGCAGCCATTTGAGTCTATTGGTAATGCTTTGAATAGATTGCTCTTCGAGTGTCGCCAGGGTTTCCTGATAGTCAAGATAGGGGAGTAGCGGATAGTCGAGAAGTTTCTCCCTAAGCTGTAAATAGGTTGGCATCTCCTTTTTTTTCAGTGCCTCTTCAGCAGCGATAAAAAGAGTTCTTTGTTGTCGTAGCTGGGATTCATCCTGTTGAATAGCGGTAGCACCTGCCAGGGAGATGCCGCTATACCAGAATATGATCAAGAGGCTATAGGATCGTAAACACATATTATTGAGATAACTGATTATGTCTAACTTGTTATTGGGGCTGTCTGTTAATGGACTCTAGCAAAATAGTAGCAGTTACTCGGCAGTTATGGGATGGATTTCAGCATCATCTTAAGGTGTAAAATTGTCGCTGTTTAAAAGTTCAATCCAATGGATAACAGGAAGGGTCGAGTGTTTTTGTAGATGGGTTAGACAGCCAATGTTGGCCGTGGCAATGATATCGGGTCGATCCACCGTTAGTGACTTACTCTTACGCCGGCCTAATTCATCAGCAAGTCCGGGTTGCAACAGGGAGTAAGTGCCTGCCGATCCACAGCAGAGATGGGGGTCCTGCACCAGGGTTAGCTGATAACCTAGGCGATCCAGGATGCCTTCGACGCAGCCTGCCAGGCCTTGGCCGTGTTGCAGGGTACAGGAGGAGTGAAAGGCGATTCTGGTTTGCTTGTTAACGGATCTTTTCAGCGGTTCCAGCTCCTCTCTATCGATAACTTCAGCGATATCAAGAGTATGTGCCGCCAGCTGTTGTGCCGCTTCAGCATATTCTGGATCGTCTGCCAGCAAGTGGCCATAATCTTTGATCATCTGAGCACACCCGCTAGCGGTGACGATTAGGGCCTCGGCACCCGCCTGAAGATGAGGCCACCAATGGTCGATATTGCGCCGGGCGGTATTTTTAGCTGCAGCCGCATCATCGAGGTGGTGCTCAACAGCGCCACAGCAACCCGCCGATGGAGTGCGAATGAGGCTGATACCCACACGATCCAATACCTGCGCTGTCGCAAGATTGATCGATGGCGCCAGCGATGGTTGTACACACCCATCCAGGATCAACATTTTTCGCGGGTGGTCCCCTGTTGGCCAGGCAGCAGCAGGCATCTTGTTTCTGGATGGGATGTTATGGCCAAGTTTTAGCGGAAGCAGGGGTTTCAGCGTCTGGCCAACCCGCAACAAAGCAGCGAAATAGGTTTTGTTCGGTATCAGCTTGCGTAACAGCCAGCGCTTTAGTCTCTCCCCCGATGGTCTGTGATAGTGATCCACCAGATGGCTGCGCCCGATCTCCAATAGGCGGCCATACTCAACACCTGATGGACAGGTGGTTTCACAACTACGGCAAAGCAGACAGCGGTCGAGGTGTTGTTGTACACTGGAGGAGACTTGTGCACCCTCAAGCAGTTGTTTTATCAGGTAGATTCGGCCCCGTGGGCTGTCTAATTCGTCACTCAGTATCTGGTAGGTCGGGCAGGTGGCCGTGCAGAATCCGCAATGTACACAGTTGCGCAGAATTGATTCCGCTTCGCGTCCCGATTCCGTGGACAGTATCTGATGGCTGATCTGGGTCTGCATGGCACACTACATTAATTTGGGATTTTGTGTATTGTGATGAGGTTCTGCAGGAAATCCAACATATCCCATGAGATCCTCAAGGGAGTTAATTGTTCTGTGAATGATATAAAATTTTAATTCGATTGAGTATCAAAGTGTGATAATTCAAGGTTTTCTCATCCAAATAGTGATGATTTCCAGGGTAACCAAGACGAGACAAAGCCAATGAGTGATTCTATGAACGAGATGGAGTTTGATCTGAGTAGCGGTATTGCCGCATTTGAAGGAAAAAACTTCTCCCGGGCCGCCACGCTTCTTTCCCCGTTGGCTGAGGAAGGCCATGCTGAGGCACAATATCGGATGGCGATCATGGCCCAAGGTGGTCTTGGCATGGTTGTGAATGAGTTAATGGCTTATAAATTCATGAAAGCGGCGGCTGAAGCGGGCCATCCGATGGCTCAGCACGGCCTCGGCTTTATGTATCTCGAAGGGGAGTGCATTGAGCAGAACCCGAGTAAGGCTTTCGATTGGTTCAAAAAAGCGGCAGAGCAGGGATTGGCCGGCTCTCAAACTACCCTAGCCATGATGTATGAAGAGGGTCGTGGCGTGGAGAAGGATCTGGATCAAGCAAAACATTGGTATCAGAAAGCCGGTTTTTAAAAAGTCTTTGCACTGAACTCTTTCTCAACAATAAAACTTATGTCAGGGTTGACCACAAACTCTCAAAGTCTGAGTCGTTGTCGTCCTCATTTTCGTTTTCGTCCTCAGTAGAACTATCATCCAGGTAGATGAATTGATACTGGGATATCGAGCCACTTGATTCCAATAATCTGGTTAGCTTGATCTCTTGACTGTTTTCGCCGTCGTTTATCAACAGTACCTTGCCCAACTCGAAGGTTTGTGCTGAACAGATAAAGCTGGTTGGTTGGCCAGATGTACCTACCTCGGGGAGTAGCAGGCACTCTTCTTTGTTGTGGGCTTTCTGTTCATCGCCCGCTGCGATAATAGCGAGTGCATTGGGGGCAATCATCTGGATACCGACTTTCATGGAATCGTTATCGGAACTGCGCATCCATCTTACTATCCCGACACCGAACTGAGAGGCTGACATGGCGGATTGTACACCGATCAGCTCACCCACCTGTATCTTTGGTATCTTTTTGCCTCGCCAATCCAGACAGTATCCGCCAGCACTTTCGTTGATGGTGTGAAATAGGTTCGTAGCGCTGTCCAACTGGCTTTTATCCTGATCTTCCCAAATCTTGATGCCACTTTCGGGAGGTGTTTCAAAGCTGCTGAAATCGGTTGAATTGGGTCCGAACTCCTCAAAATCTCCACGTCGAGGATTGTAGGACGCTACGTCCATAGGCATCAGAGAGAAATGCTCGGAGACCTTAAGTTCATTGCCGTGTGCAAATTGGGTTTCGATCCATGTGCCATCATCCTTTGCTTGATCATCAGCCGATTCCTGCTCATCTCCCAGGGTAATCAATTTGTAGACCGAGCGTAGTCCGACGGCGATGCGTAGTTCAAAATTAAGTTTGGTTCTGACAAAGGCCCTTTTCTGAGCCTTGGACCAGAGCATAATAAGTTGACGTATCAAGCTCTTGTTAAAATCATCGGCGCCTGACAGGGAAATAGAGCTTTCAGAAGTATCGATAAACAAATCCCGCAAGCCTGTCAGCAGCGGGGATACGTCCATTATCAGCAGATATTTGCTATCGATATTCTCAATCCTGGTCTCATGGCTGGGAGCCAGGTCGGTATCCTGATGAATTGTGATGGTATTGTCTTCGGGCGCGTCGTCATAGGTGTAGATCAGTGTATAGCGACTCCATTCGAGCAGTGCATCGAAAATCTGAATATTCTCCTTTTGACGCATCTTATAGGGGGATGATAGGGAAAACAGCAGACAGCGGCGATACACTTCATCGATGCTTGATCGGGTGGCGATGGGTTCAAGATCGTCTTCAATGGTGTATGACCCGAGAGCATAACGACTGGCTAAGCGATGCAATATGTGGAGTTCATGCCAGGTTCGCTTCGGGTATGCATCATAGACCACTACAGAGAGCAGGATCACCCGCGACAGATAGCTGATGCAGCGATGGATCGCCAGGGTCATTTGATCCTGGTTGGGAGAGCCGTTACTCTCCATCAACAGATCGATGATGGCGGCTTTATATGCGGTCGCCATGCCACTGTGCAGTTCCCGGTTGAGGTTGGCGATCTTGTGTGCCTTGTCACTCAAGGGAAAGCGTACCCCCAGATAGTGCTTGTTCAGGTTTGCGCTGACATAGCTCAAAGACTCTCTTAGCTGCTCGGTACTGCGGATTCGCTGATTGCTCTCTACCTGGGATCTGTTGAACTCCCGCAGGGTCTGAAATAGTTTGCGTGCCGTTTCACCAACATTGGCTACCGGCAATTCACTGGCCCATTTGGCAAGCTTCTTGTCATCGAGAAAAATGGGATTCCCAGATGGTCTCTTCTGCTCGGGGACCCTCAAACCTGTTGGATTGGTTGTTGCCATATTGATAGTACTACCGTGGCTTTATCTATTGCTCATAAGGGTAGAGGATAGTCACTTTTCTCATCTGATCTACTAATAGAGAGGTTTATCCATCTGCATATCGATATAATCAGCACTTGGGGCGTCAACTCAATTGCCACAGATCAATCCAGTTGGAAGTCCTTTAACCCTATCCTCTATCCAAGGATAGTAACGAGCGCATGTTTCTCGGGGTGGTGCCTCACATCCAGTGATGCTGCATCTTTTGAACATCCATGAACTACGTAGACGGCTGATTTGACAACAAAATACAGAATTTGTATCAGATTGTAAAATACCTTAAGTACTTTAGGTGTTAGCGACTGGGGATTTTAGATCTGTTCTGATAATGATTTATTTAACTTATTGTAATATATAAAAAAGTGAGATTAACAGCCAAGTGATAATCAAACTGGTCAGCTTTCTATTGTGCCCCTACGTACAGCGATCCGTAATACTGCTCGAGAAGAAGCAGATTCAGTATCAGATCGAGTATATCGATCTGGAACATCCACCAGCCTGGTTTCACCAGCTTTCACCTATGGGGAAGGTGCCGCTGATGCTGGTGGATGGTGAGGTGTTGTTTGAATCGGCCGTCATTCTGGAATTTCTTGACGAGAGCTTTTTACCCAGCTTGCAGCCACAAGATAACCTGAAACGGGCGCAACATAAGGCCTGGATTGAGTTCGGTTCCAGTCTGCTGGTAGCGCAACATGGGATGGCGATGGCGCCTGACGTGGAGACGATGGATGAGAGAAAGAGGCACCTGGAGGCCGGTCTGCTGCACTTGCTACACCCCCTGGAACAGGGGTTATTCGGCGGACCAGCCCACTTTTCCCTGGTTGATGCGGCCTTTGCCCCACTCTTCATGCGACTCGACCTGCTAGCTGGAATGAATCCATTGGTGAGAATTGACTATCCGGGGCCTGTGTCCGAATGGGCAGAGAAGCTCTCCTCTCTGCCTTGTGTGAATGGCTCGGTAGTCGAGGACTTTAACGAACAATTCAGGCGCTACCTGGAGAAAAAGGGCGCCTGGCTGGTTAGTGCCAATGCCCCCTAAGGGGTGACTTTTGACTCTTCCGCAACCAACCGGGAAACAATCTCAAACATTTTGTTATAACTGCCGGCAAGGCTGCCACTGGTCTTATATTTGCCGTTGATACCCATTGCCGGGACACCGTCCAATTGATAGCGCTGGCCCAGTTTTCTCGCATTTTGCACCTTCACATAGACCCCGAATGAGTTTAAGGCATCGACAAATTTCTGTTTATCTACCCCCTGTTCCACGGCGAAGTCGATAAGCGAATCCTTGTCGTAGAGTTTACGTTTCTTGACATGCATTGCCTCGAATAGAGGTACGTGAAGCTTTTCAGTGAGTCCCAGGATTTCAGCAGCGTAGTAGAATTGGGCATGCACTGTCCATTTATTGTTCAATGGTGCAGGTACCCGGACAAAGGATACATTTTCCGGCTTGTTCTCCAGCCAAGCCTCGAGCTCAGGCTCCATCTGATAGCAATGGGGGCATCCGTACCAGAAGAATTCGATCACCTCTATCTTGCCATCAGGCGCGGTTGTGGCTACGGGGGGGTCTATGGGGTCCCAGCCTTCCCCCCATTCGGCATGAGCTGTATGAAATATCAATAGGGGCAGAAGTATTAAAATTCGATAGTTCCAGGGCATGTTATGTCCTTCAGTCAGAAAACAAAAAGTTCAGGATTGAATCCTATTGGAACCTATTAGAAATTTGAATAGCAGTATGGTTCCCGGTACGGTATATAAAGCCTGTCAGGGCATATACTAACTCAGATTTGAAGCAAGTCTATGTGAGCTGGGGTTCATGGGAAGCAGATTGATAGAGCCGTACATCGAAGCCATTTGCGAAAAGGGCTGTAAATCGGTACGCGAGGATATGCGATTGTTAAGCCAGGGGGTGGTTCTGCCTGAGTTGAAGGATCTGGATGAGATAGCCCGCCAGATGGTGCTCAAGGAGTTACGATCCATCATGGCTGTGTATGGTGATGGATGCCCTGTCGTACAACCCCAATCGAGTAATAAAAACGATATAAAGCATGAGAATAGAAAGAAAAATACGTCTAGGTAACATAGTTTATCGCGCACCGTCTTCGATCCATGGTAACGGCCTATTTGCAAAAGTAGCTATCAACAAAGGGGATTTTATTGGAACCTATCAAGGCCCTGTCGTGAAGCGGGACGGTACCTATGTGCTTTGGGTGTTCGAGGATGGCAAGGAACCGGAGGGGCGTAGCGGCCGGAATCTGTTGCGCTATCTCAACCATCAGGATGAAGGCAATGCCGAGTTCGACGGCTTTGATCTCTACGCCGTGCAGGATATCCAGCCCCATGATGAGATCACCTTCGATTATGGTGGCTGGGACGAGGATTAGGCACTCCGTTCTCACTCAAGTACCCGATGGATATTAAACCCTAGGGATTCAACGGAACCAGTCCATCAGATTGCTTTTGGGAAGGCCTTTCCTGTTGCATCTGTTCAACCAACTCGCGTATCGCATACTCCGTCCATCCGCTTTCATCCATGGGGCTGTAGAGGGCGCGTTCCAGGCTGTGAACCGCCTCGGAAACCGCTTCATCACAACGGCTGGCCAAGCGGGTCAAATTATGCGGCGGAGTTTCCGGCCACTGCAGCTGTGCCCATGCCAGCCAGGCGGATCTTGCGGATACGGCATCTTTCTCGGCATAGGCCTGCTCCAGTTCCACCAGTGCCTCTGCGATAGCCTGCCTGCTGGGATCGACCTTTTCCTGTTCCGCAGCGGGGATGGGTCGTGGCTGCTGCGCAGGTCTGTTACGCCGTGTGTGCCACCAGGCGAACAGGGTCAGGATCCAGGCGATGCCAAACAGCCAAACCAGCCAATGCACCTCTTGGCTGACAGGGGCCGTAGCGGGTTGATTGTCGGCTGCGAGCGTCGCATTGGTTTCGTCCCGACCCACCTGTTGGGTGGATAACTGGGGCAATTGTGGTTGCTGCTGTTGCATTCCGGGTGTGGCGCCGGGATTAGGCATGACATCTATGCGGACCGCGTCCAGACGGGCTGTCTCCTGGCGCCCGGTTTCGGTATTCCACCATGGGATTTCAACCGCAGGCAGATCGTATTGACCTGGTTCGGTTGCGATCAGTGTCATGCTGTTTTGGCGGCTGCTGCTGATACCGGTTCTGGTCGGCGTCTCTTTCAACTCAGGTCGCTCCTGGTAGCTTTTGATACCCTCCGGCAGGGTCTGCTCAATGGTCGGTAGCTGGGCCGAAGACAAGCCGTCTGCTAACACCATGATACGCCTGACCAGGGGCTTACCAGCGAGGATTGGGCGCTGTTGTGTGAGTCCACTCTCCACAATCTGAAGGTTTTTCGCCGGCAACCAACGATCACCGCTATAGGAATCGGGTATCGGCATAATCTCAAGCACAACCTGGTTCGATTTACCGGTGAAGATGCGCGCCTCTTGCCGTGGTGCGCTAAAGGGGTCGTTTAGGAACGAAAAGAGTCTGTTGCCACCACTGCGACCGCGATATTTCACCCCGCCGATCTCAAGCCGGCCGCTCTGGTAGGCAAATACTGCATATTTGCGCTCAATCACATTGAACTGTATCCCATCCCGCTCGCTGGAATAACGCTCCTCATTGAGCAGCTTCAACTGGGTGTCGGGCATCGAGGTCTGGGGCATATCCAGGGATTCACCGTGTATGCCTGGGGCCTGATAGAGCTTGAGTGTGAGGATGACCTCCTCCTCGATATAGGCCCGGGATTTGTTCAGGCTCAGTTCCACAAGCACCTGCTCTTTTTCCGCCTCTATTTGGTGTTGGGGTTGCTCCGCAACTTCCAGTACAAGTGCCTGGGTCGACTCGTTACCGATGCGGATGGGTGGAATCTCGATGGTACCTGTCTGCTTGGGCAACAAGGTCAGAGTCAGTGAGCGTTTGGCTGACATCTTGCCATTGATGATTGAGATACTCTGTTGAGTTGAGCGACCGATGATCTCGAACAGTTGCTCCAATTGGCCCAGGTCCGGCGTCATCTCTTGATCACCCTCCATCTGCAGGGTCAGCCGAACCGGCTGATCCACACCGGTGCTATTGCTTGAGAGTATGGCGGCCACCTCGGCATCGACGGGGGACGAGAGCAGCAGAAGAATGATCAACAGACCATTCAACGATGACTTGATTGATGGTTTTATCAGCAACATCTTTTTCAACAGCATCTGACTATGCTTCATTTTTTAGACTACTTGGGCTGTATAATGAGCCATCCCATTAGATGGGGGCAACAAGCATAAGTTTCCAGGGGAAATTGATATTGTGAAGATCCTGCAGCGTCCGCTTGCGGCAGAACCAAGTCTGTTGTCGGCGTCCACCCATCCGCTCATGAAGCGGATTTACAGCGCCAGGGGGTTGTTAAGGGATAGGGAACTCGAGCTCGAGCTTGCCCACATGGCACCAGTGAGCCGGATGAAAGGGATCACCCACGCAGCAGATTTGCTGCATGACGCCCTTAGACTTGAGAAATCGATCCTGATCGTTGGGGATTATGACGCGGATGGGGCGACGAGTACTGCCCTGGCGATGTTGGCCCTGGACGCCTTTGGCGCAAAACAGTTCTCTTATCTGGTGCCGAACCGATTCGATTTCGGTTATGGACTGACCCCGGAACTGGTTGATATGGCGGCCAGCAGAGAGCCGGGGCTGATTATCACCGTGGATAACGGAATCTCCAGCCTGTCGGGTGTGGCGAGGGCGAATGAGCTGGGGATTCCCGTAATCATCACCGACCACCATCTGCCTCCTGAGCAACTGCCTGCCGCGGCTGCCATCGTCAACCCGAATCAGCCCGATGATCAATTTCCCAGCAAGCATCTTGCGGGGGTCGGAGTGATCTTCTATCTGATGGCGGCCCTGGCCCGAAAGCTGAAGGGTGTCGGCTGGTTTGAACAGCAGGGACTGAAAGAGCCCAATCCAGCACAATGGCTCGACCTGGTTGCACTCGGTACCATCTGTGATCTGGTGCCCCTCGACTACAACAACCGGGTGCTGGTGGCCCAGGGTTTGAGACGCATCCGGGCCGGGGCTTGTCGTCCCGGTATACGCGCGCTGGCGGAAGTCGCCAAACGATCCTTGTCCAATATCATAGCCTCGGATATCGGCTTCGCATTAGGCCCCCGTCTGAATGCTGCAGGGCGCCTGGATGATATGGGACTCGGCATCGAATGCCTGCTTAGCGACTCGTCGAGTGCGGCCCGGCAAATGGCAATTGAGCTTGATCGGCTCAACCAGGAACGGCGGGGGATTGAGCAAAGCATGAAAATCCAGGCGGATGATCTGCTTCAGCAGTTACAGCTGAGTGCCGATGGTGGGCTGCCGGCAGGGCTCTGCCTCTATGATGAGGCTTGGCACCAGGGAGTGGTGGGTATCCTGGCATCCCGTATCAAGGCCCAGTACCATCGCCCGGTGATCGCTTTTGCGAGAGGGGATGCGGGGATAATCAAGGGTTCAGCGCGCTCCATCACCGGGTTGCATATGCGTGACTTGCTGGCAGATATCGCCACCCGCAATCCCGCTATGATCACCCGTTTTGGTGGGCATGCGATGGCTGCCGGGCTGACCCTTGCTGAGGCGGACTATCCCCGATTCAAACAGCTATTTGAGCAGCAGATAGCAGATCAGTTGAGCCCGGAGATGCTGCAAGGGGTGGTGTTCACCGATGGGGAGTTGTCTCCGGACGAGATGAGCCTGGAGATGGCGGAAATCCTGCGCAACGGTGGGCCCTGGGGACAGGGATTCCCAGAGCCGCTGTTCGAGGGCTGCTTTTCTCTCCAGCAGCAACGTGTGGTGGGCGAGCATCATCTCAAATTGGAGTTGTCATCCGCCAACTGTGCCTGGACAATCGATGCCATCGCCTTCAATCAGCCACCCTTGGCCGATCCCGGACTTCGGGTACAGATGACCTACCGGCTGGATGTAAATGAGTTTCGCGGCAAGCGATCGCCGCAATTGATTGTGGAGACTATCCAATCGATAAACTAGACGAGCAGGAAGAGGGGTTCGAGGGACCCAGTAAGAGTGAGATTAAACGCGAGATGCTTGCCCTGCAGGATCTCGGCGAGCGTCTCACGACTCTCTCACCCGCGCTATTGACGCGGATGCAACTGAGTAGTGTCCTGCAAGAGGCGCTGCAGGAGAGCAAACGGATCAAGTCACTGAATGCCCTGCGTCGGCACTACCGGCGCTTGGGAAAGCTGTTGCGCAATGAGGATCTCGATTCGATCAGGCAGGTGATAGGTGATTTGGATAATCAGCACCAGGCCGATGTCAACCGGTTCCATGCCCTGGAGCGGTGGCGGGAGAGGTTGCTGGATGAGGAGAGTGAGGCGTTCGGGGAGTTTATGCAACGTTATCCTGCTGCGGATCGTCAAAGGCTGCGGCAGTTGCTTCAGGCCGCACGACGGGAGCGCGAAACGGAGCGTCCTCCAGTGGCTTATCGTAAGTTGTTCAAATTCCTGCGCGAGGTGGCCGGAATCTGAAGTTGTGCGGGAATTTGGCTCAAAGACCAATGCGACATTGCCCATTTCCAGAACCCCTCAAGGCTCTCGGGGCGCTGTGGCGGCAACTGTTGATTGAGAAAAGCGTAGGCGTGTAAGAGGGCATCGATGGGCTGTTTGGGATTTATCGGGGCATCCTTGAACTGCTTACTCAGTTTTCGACCCTGCTCATCCACCGCCACAGGGAGGTGGGCGTAAATGGGACTGGGGAGCCGCAACAGCTGTTGCAGATAGTGCTGTCTAGGGGTGGAGCTCAGCAGGTCGGCGCCCCGGATGACAGCTGTAATACCCTGCCAGGCGTCATCGATCACCACAGCGAGTTGATAGGCATGAAAGCCATCGGCACGCCGAATCACGAAATCGCCTATCTCCCGGTTGATCTGCTGGCTGATGCTGCCCTGGACACTATCCTCGATAGCGATCTTCTCATCGGTGGTAAAGACCCGTACGCTTCTTCCTGTTCTCCCTTTTGGCACACCATTTCGGCAGATACCGGGGTAGATTGCACCCTCCTCGCCATACTTGGCTTGCTTTTCGATCATCTTGCGGGAACAGCCGCAAGGATAGGCGTGTTGCGCCTGAATCAGCCAGTCGACCGCTTCCGCATAGGCTTCGGTACGCTGGTTCTGATAGACGACCTCACCGTCCCAGCAGAAGCCCAAGCTCTCCAACGATAACAGAATCGATTTGGCGGAACCTTTTACCTCCCGGGTTCGATCCAGGTCTTCCATACGCACATACCACTCCCCGTTTTGACTGCGGGCATCCAGGTAGCTACCCAGTGCCGCGACCAGAGAGCCGAAATGGAGTTCGCCAGTGGGAGAGGGGGCAAAACGACCCCGATAGCCGCTATTTTCTGCTAGATCGGGCATCTTTGCCACTATTTGATAAAGGTTTCACGCAGGTGGAGCAGTCATTAAAAACAGAAAAACCGGCTGTGGCCGGTTTTTCGTGAGACACAATGAGGAGGCGGTTACCCCATCTGTTTTTCGCGAATCTCATCAAGGGTCTTACAATCGATACACTGGGTTGCCGTGGGACGGGCCTCCAGTCGCCTGATCCCGATCTCCACACCACAGGACTCACAAAAACCATAATCATGGTTGTCGAGCTTCTCCAGGGCCTCATCGATCTTTTTGATCAATTTGCGCTCTCGGTCACGGGTGCGCAGCTCCAGGCTGAATTCCGATTCCTGGGTCGCCCGATCGTTGGGGTCGGGAAAATTGGCGGCCTCATCCTGCATATGGTGCACGGTACGGTCGACCTCTTGCATAAGGTTGGATTTCCATGC